>JAFUYX010000018.1 GCA_017476885.1 Bacilli bacterium
AAATTAAAACTATGCATAAGAGATAAAGAAATTGTTTATGAAGAAACAGAGGAAGAAAATACTTCATTATTCAGTCAAGAAGAAGAACAAGAATTGATATCTCACTTTACCAAGAAAATGGAAGAATATCATTATATTTTAATAAAGAAATTAGAAGAGTTAAGGAGATTGTTGGTGACCTTCTTAACGTCCAAAGAATCCATTAGTGCTTTAGAAGATGAAAAAAGCCTAGAAAGCCTTGCACTACTCTATGAAGATTTAGAAAGTTGTTTTAAGAAATAGAATTTGGTATAATACTATCTAGAAATGAGGGAGAACTCATGAAGAAAAGGGAAGTACTAGGAATTCTATTTCTTTTATTGTTAGATCAAGGAAGCAAGTTTTTCGTAGAGAATTATGTACGCAACTTTACCGTGATACCAAACTTCTTTGAAATCCATTTAACCTATAATACAGGGGCTGCGTGGTCGCTTCTCTCAAATCAAGTACTATTCTTAAGTATCTTATCAATTCTTGCCTTAATTGTTTTAACCGTGCTAAAGCAAGGAATGAAAGAAAGTAAATTAAAAGTCATGAGTTTTACCTTAATTTATGCAGGAATCCTAGGAAACTTAGGAGACCGAATGATATTTCATCACGTTAAAGATTTTTTGAAGTTTAATATATTTGGATATGAATATCCTGTCTTTAATCTTGCTGATATCTTTATTGTGGTAGGAGGAATATTACTAACTATTTTATTTTGGAAGGAAGGGGAAGGACATGAGAAACTGGATTGTTGAGGAAGAAGAGAGTAAGAGAATGGATATTTACATAAGTGAAATCCTAGATATTTCAAGGTCAAGAGTTCAAAAAATGATAGACCAAGGGATTGTGTTACTCAATGGAAGAGAAGCAAAATCGAGTGAAAAAGTAATTAAGGGAGATACCATTGAGATTACAGAAGATTATATCAAAGAGATTCATCTAGAACCAGAAAATATTCCTTTAGATATTGTCTATGAAGATGAGGATGTCCTTTTAATTAATAAACCAAGTGGAATGGTAGTTCATCCTGGAAGTGGAGTTCATGAACATACTCTAGTGAATGCCTTACTTTATTATACAAATCATTTAAGTGATTGTAATGGAGAAGTTCGTCCTGGAATTGTACACCGAATTGATAAAGATACTTCAGGACTGATTCTAGTTGCCAAAAACAACAAAGCTCATGAGATTCTAGCTCGGGATTTTCAAGAAAAAAAAGTAAAAAGAAGCTATCTTGCTCTAGTATGTGGGGTCTTGCAACACAACTATATTACAATAGATGCTCCAATCGGAAGAGACACGATTAACAGAAAAAAAATGATGGTGACAGAGAAAAATAGTAAAAGAGCCATGACCCATGTAAAAGTTTTAAAAAGATATAAGAATTACACCTTAGTGAAATGTGAACTAGAAACAGGAAGAACTCATCAAATCAGAGTTCATATGGCCTATATCGGGTATCCTATTTATAATGACCCTGTTTATAATCCTAAGAAGGCAACTTCATTTGGACAATTTCTTCATTCTTCGGAAATTTGCTTTGTAAGTCCACTTACCAAGAAAGAACTCACTTTTTCTTGCCCATTACCACAAGAATTTCAAGAGTTTTTAGATACCTTAGAATAAGAAATAAAAAAGAGAAAAAATACAGAAAAGGGGATAGACAATACCTAAAGAATAATATTTTTCTTGTTCACTTTTTAATTTAAAAAATAAAATGAACGAATAACCAACTAAAAAACAGGAAGAGACAAGAGTTAAGATTTTTTCATGAAACCCATAAAAGAAAAGAATGGTACTGAAAAGAAAAATGATATTACAAATACTCACAAAAAGAATGGAATAATCTCTTTTTTGAATGAGAAAATGAAAAATAGGGAAAGATATTAGTAAAGTACAGGTTAATAATAGCAAAAAATAAATCAAGAAATCTCACCTCTTTACTAATTTTATGATTTAAGTTACAATAATAGAAGTGGAGGAATCATCATGGCTGTAATGGTAAATAAAAAAGATGAAATGATAATGAGACTCGTGCATTATTTTGTCACAGAAGAAGACTATAGTCCTATTGTAGTCAATGGAGTAAAAGACGAAATTTGGCTTCAAAACCAAAATGGACCTTATAAGATTGTAAGAATTAATTCGAACTATATACACAATAAAGAACAATTTGAATATGATGTAATGAAATTAAAAAATGTCATGGGACAAGTGAAGAAAAAAACACTTTCGTGGTCCATGAACGCATTAAATATCTTACTTGATGTCAATGACGGTGTTTCCCTTGAAAACCAAAAGAATATTTCATCCGTGTCTTTAAAAGATGTAGATGTGATTGAAAATCAAGAAATATTAAATTTTTACCCCAATATCAATGAAAAGTTAATGAAAGATGAAGCAGGACTAGATTTAATGATCAATGTGACAAATGACATCAATAAAAAAACAGAGAAAGAAAACCGAGTATACGAAAGTATTTTTAAACAGAAAAAGATTGTGGTCACCAACGTATTGATAGCAATCAATGTCATTGTCTTCTTTGCTTCATTTATACTAACACAAGGCAATTTTACAGTAGGAAATATGCTGAATTTAGGAGCAATCAATTACTATTATTTAAGAAATGGCGAAATCTGGAGATTAATCACAGCCGGATTTTTACATGGCGGAATCATGCATTTGCTATTTAATATGTATAGTTTATATATCATAGGAACTCAAATAGAAAACTTTATTGGGAAAAAGAAATATTTAATCATTTATTTTTTTTCTATGATCTGTGCTGGACTTATGAGTTGTGCTCTTTCAACAAACACGGTAAGCGTTGGAGCATCGGGTGCTATCTTTGGACTTCTAGGCTCCCTTGTTTACTTTGGATTCTATTATCGTCTTTATCTTGGAAGTGTCCTAAAAAATCAAATTATCCCTTTAATTGCTTTAAATTTAATTTTGGGCTTTATGACAACTGGAATTGATAATGCTGCTCACATTGGTGGACTCATTGCAGGACTATTCATTGCCATGGGCTTAGGAGTTCAAAGAAAAGAGAATCACTCCAACAAGATGAATGGAATCATTGTGTCCTTATTATATTCAGTATTTCTTATTTATTTAGTATTTTTTCGATAAAAACGTGTTTACTATGGCACGTTTTTTTCATTTTGAAAAAGACACTTATATGTTGCCCATCCGTGAAAACAGGTATTTATTGTCACCAAAAAAAGGAGTATAAACTCCTAAAATTTTCGATAAAGCCCAATCGCTTTACCAAGAATAGTAATGGTTGGAAAGATGAATGGAGCCATACTGTCATTTTCAGGTTGTAAACGAATATGCCCATCTTCTTTATAGAAAGTTTTCAATGTAACTTCATTTTCAGGAGTCATGGCAACAATGACATCCCCATTTCTAGCCACATTTTGTCTTTGGACAATAACAACATCCCCATCATAAATTCCCTTATTAATCATGGATTCCCCAGAAACTTCTAAAGTAAATATGGTTTCTTTTTTGGGTATTAAAGCCGATGGTAAATCAAAAAATTCATTCGGTCTTTCAATTGCTTCAATAGGATTACCGGCAGTTATCTTTCCTAGTAACGGAACTTTGACAACATCTTCATTCTTTTCTAAATATTCGTTTTCAACAAGTACTTCTATCGTTCGAAATTTATTCGAAGTATTTTTGATCACACCTGCTTCTTTTAATTTTGTTAAATGAGCTTGAACGGTAGCTGGACTAGATAGTCCAAGGGCAGCACAGATTTCTCTGACAGCTGGGGGATACCCGTTCTTAGCTTGATATTTTTTGATGTAATCAAGAACTTCGGCTTGTTTTTTTGTTAAAGTTTTCTTTTCCATTTTTATATCACTTCCTGAAATCATCTTAACATACTCTATGTAAAATGTCAAACAATTGTTCTTTTCTTTCTTGACACGAACAAATGTACTTTGTTATAATATTTTCAGAAAGAAGGGATATACATGGAAAAATTTTTAAAGAAGTATGGAGTAATTATTCTTCTCTATATTGTTATTATTGGGAGTGTCGTTTTATTAAATGAAAGATTTAGGACTTTAAACTTATCCTCGGAGTGTATATCTCAAAGTAGATGATTTACACTTTTCTTTTTTTTTGGTATACTAAACATAGAATGGAAGGGAAAAGTTATGAATACAAACGAAAAAGATATGCTAGCGATAAAAGAATTAAAAATTCTTTCTATTGATGTGATTAATAAAGCAGGAAGTGGAAATCCCGGAATTGCTTTAGATATGGCTCCAATCATGTATGTTTTATTTTCTAGATTTTTAAATGTCTCTCCAAAGAATCCCCAATTCTTTAATCGAGATAGGGTCATTCTAACTCCAACAATCGCACCTTTATATTATGCATCATTGCATATGGCAGGATATCCTATTTCTAAAGAAGATTTAATGAACTATCGAAGAATCAATCATAAATGTCCTGGAATCCCTGAGTTAAACAATCCAATCGGAGTAGAAGCAAGTGTAGGATATGGAGCGGATAACGCCGGAATCAGTATAGGACTGGATTTATCAAGAAGATATTTAGAATCACTCATCACTTCAGAAGATAATAAACTAGATTTACTTGACTTTAATATATATACTTTTTTATCTCATCACGATTTGTTAAATGGAACTTTTGATGAAGCTATGTCTTTTGCGTGTGCTCAAGGGCTTTCCCATCTAATCTATTTCTATGACGATACAAACGTAGGAGAAGATGGATTTTTAAGTGATGTTGTAAAAGACAATATGGCTGCCAAATACACAGCGATAGGAATGAATGTCGAAATCATAAAAGATAGTAGTAATCTAAAAGATGTGATAAGATGCATCGATCGTGCCACTCATTCTCCTAAACCAAGCCTGATTATGGTAAAAAATATCATCGGAAAAGACACTTTTAACGAAGGAAAAAATGCCGTGTATTCAGGGGTGTTATCATTAGATGATACGAGTTCACTCCGAAGAAAATATAACTTGTTCTTACCTCAATTTGAAATCTCAAAAGACAGTATATTACACATGGAAACCCAAATGACTGCCCGATTTGAAAAAAACTACAAAAAATGGCAAGCATCCTATGCTAGAGCCAAAGATATCAATAGTGAATCCTTAAATATGATTATAAATAATCTTGAAAACGGAAAATCACAAATTGTATTTACTTCAGAAAATTATAAAATCAATGAAGGGTATCGTGAACCCCTCGTTCTTTCAAATTATAAAGTACTGAACTTATTTGCAAATAAATCTGCTTTCTTGATAGGAGGAAACATAGAAAATGCTGTATCAGGAATTTCTAACATTGTGAGTGATGCTTATATGAGTGTCCAAAATCCCAAAGCGAGAAATATTGCCTTTGGACCAAGACCACACATAACAGGACACATTCTAAATGGAATGAGTTTCTTAGGGATAAGACCATTTGTATCTGCTAAATTCTATTTAGCAGATGAAATGAAGAGTGCGATTCGTATGTCTTCTCTTATGAATACTCCAGTTACCTATATATTTACCCAGGATAGTTTATATCAAAGTGAAGAAGGACCAGCTCATATTCCAGTAGAACAACTAACTATGCTAAGAAGTATTCCAAACTTTTATGTGTATCGTCCAGCAGATATTATAGAGATTATGGGTGTCTGGGAAACAGTTTTAAACATGAATAAACCAAGTGCAATTGTTTTGAGTAACAATAGCATTCCAAGACTACCTGGATCCAATTCTAAAGAAGTCTTTAAAGGCGCTTATATCATTAAAAAAGAAAATCAAAAATTAGATGGAATTATAATTGCTACGGGAAGTGAAGTGGTCAGTGCTATGCAGATTGCTTACGATTTACAAGCAAAAGGACTGGATTTAAGAGTTGTTTCTATGCCGTGTCAAGAAATATTTAAAACCATGGGAAAAGAGTATCAAGAAACAATTATACCCAAAAATATAAAAACAGCAGTCATTGAAGCGGGGAATGGAATGGAATGGGGAATGTATGTCACCTCTTCAGAATATATTCTTAGCATCAAAGACTTTGCTTATAGTGGACTTCCTATCGAAGTATTACAAAAAATGGAATACGATTACGATAGTTTAAAAATGAAAATTGAAACAATAATGAGATAGTTTTTATTTCGACAAAAAATGCGTATCTTATATAGTACTCTATTGGTGAGGTGAAAATAAGATGCGCAATTTTTATATCTTTCAAATACAAAAAGAAATGGAACCAACTCTAAAAAAGAATCCATATGAATTATTTCATACTTTGCAAACAATTTATTATGAAAAGTATCCTTCCGATATTCAATTTCATTTGGCTAAACAAATTATCGAAAAGATGGATATGAAAACAATGGATATTGGAATTTTTAAAGCATTTAAAGAAAATTACTTTTATACCAAATATAAAAGCATTCACTCTATGCATGATATATATCGAAAAGAAAATAGTGTGCTTGTATTACATCCTACCTATCTAAATCTGAAAACAGATGTTATTCAACCGTGCTTCTTGGAAGAACTAAAAAAATATCGCAGATTATTTTTCTGTGATTTTGAAACACTCGATTATTTTTGGTTAGATTCCTTAAAAGAAGTATCACTCACGTAAATGACTTGATTTCTTTTTTCAAAAGAGATGGTATTTTGATGAGTCAAAATATCATAGATTCTAGAGGCAGTGAGTTCAAATTGATATTGCAAAGAATCTTTGTCTATTAAGAAGGGAAGAGAACTCTTCTTTTTTTGCGTGTGTAAATAATTTTTTCCTTTTAAGTTAAATCCTAAAATGCGAATATAAGACATATCTTCTATATTCTTTGGAAGACCAATCAAAACATGAATTAACATTCTTTGAATTCGATTATAGGTATATCTTTTACTTTTGATGTTGTAAATCAGTTCTTGGATAGAATGACTTTGAACGACTTCTTTCACTAACTTATTTTCAAGCCCTTCTACAACATCTAAATACTGTTCTAAGTGGGGATTGGTAAGAATTTGATAAGACAGTAACAAAAATTCCAAATCCTCATTCACTACAACGAATTTACTAGTATCTTTGAAAGGAATAAATGGACTTACATCTTTTCCTCGTTTTAATTTCTCCCGGATATTAGAAGCACTGATGATTTCATCATTGGAAGTTAAGTCATGATAAGAACTGGTTCTTAAAATATTGACAGGGATAATTTTATAGTGTTGTTTTTTGATTTCTTTAAGATAACTAATAGCAAGTAAGTCGTTGGGCGTGGAAGAAACATCGTCTCCTAAAGCTTTAGCGAGTCTAGTAGGATAATTCAACGTTCCATCCCCTAGAATTTTAAAATCACTCTCTAGTTGAGCATAGGCACTTTTTTTAAGAATTTCTAAATCTTTTGTTTCCGTTCCAAAAACGAAATGGGTAATTCCTAAATTAGAAAGAATCTTTAAACTAGCCGAAGCAAAATAATCACTAGATTGAGTTCCATAGATAAAAGGAAGTTCAACCACTAAATCGACTCCAAACTCTAAAGCCAACTTAACCTTATCTTCTTTGGTTAAGACGCTGACTTCACCTCTTTGAGTGAAGTATCCATTCAAACAAAGAACAATCAGAGCATCTGGGTACATCTTTTGAATTTCTTTTAAATGATATAGATGTCCATTATGAAAAGGGTTATATTCACAAATAATTCCAATAACATTCATGGCACTTCACCTCACGATGTTAGTGTAACATAGTTTGCTTTTTTTGACAAATTATACTATAATAGAGAAGTAGGTGAGAAAAAATGAAACTAGATTTTCATCACATTTTAATTCAACCAGTCTCTTATGAAGGAAAACTAGAAATACCAGAGTCTTATTATAAGAATACAGAAATTCTAGAATTACCCGAAGTAGAAGTTTCTTTTTCAATAAGAACCGATTTAAATCAAGATGAAATACTTTCTTTAAAAGCAAGTGGTAGTTTCTATTTACGAGATTCGAAGACTTTAGAGAGAGTAGAGTACCCCTATCACTTCGAAATTGAAGAAAAAATCGAAGAAAATGAAGATTTTTTTGATAAAAAAGTCAAAAATTCAAAAAATAGTCTTGATATTATTGAGTTTTTATGGGAAAATATTGTACTGGAAATTCCTATTAGTTATTCCATTGCCGGAGAAGACGCATTAAATGGCGACCACGAAGGCTATCGAGTAGCAAAAGAGGGAGAGAAAAAAAGTGAAGTCGATCCACGACTAGCTCCTCTGTTGGGGCTTTTAGATAAGGAAAAGGAGTGAAAATGATGAAACTAAACCTTCAATTATTTGCAGTTCCATTTAGAAGAACTAGTAAAACAAAGAAAAGAATGCGCCGTACTCATTTGAAAAAAGAAGTTGGAGCACTTTCAGTTTGTCCTAAATGTGGAGCAAATTTAAGACCACATCGTGCATGCAGTAAATGTGGTTATTACAAGAATGCCAATGTTTTACATGTAGCAGAAGAAAAAGAAAATTAATCACTTGAAATTATAAGAAAAAAGGTTTATAATTTCTTTGTTCTGACTGGGTAGCTCAGCTGGATAGAGCATCCGCCTTCTAAGCGGACGGTCAAGAGTTCGAATCTCTTCCTAGTCACCATTTCTGTATGTAAGAGCCCTTAAGCAAGGGCTTTTTTTATGTTAAAAAAGTGACTTCTTTCACATTGAGAGAATCCTTCATAGAAAGAGCAATACTATATTTGACTTCTTCTATCATCTCTTCACTAAACAGTCCTTCGTAGAAAGAATCATTAAAACTAAGTTTTACTTCTTGCTCCAAAAGTTCATAGTTTTCTAACTCTGCGTTGGCGTGTAGATAACTAATTAAATTGGTATTAAGATGAGGTCTAGATTTTAATTCTTCAATAATGACTTCAACTTTTTCTTTATTCTCATTTTGAACAAAAGTAACAGGAATATAATAAGTATAGTAATCTTCCTTAGCAAGATAATAAGCCGTTGTTTTCATACTGTCTGATAGTTTGTCTAAAGAATACAACGTATTGACTCCCATTTCTCTAGAGAATGGTAAAGACAACATCTGTGAGGTATGAGGGTCTTTTCGTAAAAGTTCCCCTTCGACATAAATCAGCACATTTTCAACGCCATTAATCTCAGTGATAGAATAAATAAGACATTCTAACATTTTCAAAAACTTAGATGGTGGAACACTTAAGAAAGTTTTATCAAAATTCAGTTTTAAAGTAGTATCTTGTAAATCCACAGAGAGAAGTTTCGTTTTTGCTGGAAGAACAGGAGAGAAGATACTAGGAATATAGATAGTATCTTTACTATCAATCGTTAAAATAGAAACAATTTCTTTGGCTAAGGGAAGAATTTGCTCACTCTTTAACATCATTTCAGTTCTTGAAACATAAGAAGATCGATTTAACAAATAAATAGGGGTTAGTTTTCCTTCTGGAATCGAAAAAGAAGAGGAGATAGGCTTTTCAATAGTAGGGCAAAACATCGTGAATAAAAAAATAAAAAAAGTTATCCCCGTAATCATTAGTTTTTTCTTAGCACATTCTTTTAACACCAAAATCACCTTATTAAAAAGTATGAATCATAGCCGCAAAAAAGAACAAAAAAAGAAAGTGTAGTACTTTCTATATAGAAATCTCTTTTAACTTCAATAACTCTACAACAGCGCTTGCTCTTCCTTTGACTCCTAGTTTTTGCATTACATTAGAAATATGATTTCGAACGGTTTTTTCACTGATAAATAGAGCATGAGCAATTTCTTTGGTAGAATAGTTTTGAATCAATCTCTCAAAGATTTCTCTTTCGCGTTTGGTTAATATTCTTTGACTCATAACAAAAATCCCTTTCACTGGTAGTTTATGAGTTTTAGACTTGTCTGGTTCATCCTAAGAAGCTTGAAACTTCACTGTAATATACTTTTTATCTTGATAAAGACTTTGTATACTTCGAATAATGTTATTAGCACTTGCCGCATCATGTTCTGTAGAGGATAAGACAACATGAATATTGTCCTCTTTGACTTTAACAAAACTATCGAAAGAAAACTCTTCTTTGATTTTCTTTTCAATTTTTTCTTCTTCAGCTTTTTTATCTCTTAAAGCCATTAAAGAATTATAAGCATTGTTCTTTTCTTGTAGTGTTTTCTTTGCGTCTAAGAGAATCGCTTGATAATTTTCTGTTTCTTCTAAAACTTCTTCATCTTCTTGAATTCTTAAAGAAACAAGCATAGAACTTTCTTCGACATTGACACTGACTGGAGCAGACTTTTCTTGCACCTGTTCAATGATTTTAGAAAGACTGCTATCACTTAACGTGACATAGTAAATGGATAAAACTAAAATTAAACTAAACAACGTGACAAACCACAAATTTCTTTTATTGACCATAGAAGTCCTCCTTGTATTTCTCACTTTCATTTTATGTAGAACATATAAATTTATTACATGAGTGAAAAAGAATGTGGTATACTATTGATAGAAAGAGTTTTGGTGGGAGTATGTATCAAGTAGCGTTTTTTTTCATGCGATTTCTAATCCTAAGTGTCATAGGGTATTTTGTCGAGATGATTACCTGTGCCATTGTAGAGAAAAGGTGGACGAATCGCGGTTTCTTTTGTGGCCCCATCATTCCAGTCTATGGAATAGGATGTTTACTCTTATCGTGGGTCTTATCACCGTTTAAAAATTATTTTCAATCTTGGATTCTAAATATTTTTTTAATTGCCTTCTTAGGAATGATTTTAACCACATCTTTAGAATATTCAACTGGATATCTACTGGAAAAAATATTTCATAACAAATGGTGGGATTATTCCAAAGAAAAATTTAACCTTCATGGACGAATTTGTTTAAAAAATATGCTTTTATTCGCACTTGCTTCACCCATTGTTGTCTATTTAGTAGACCCCATTATTACCTATGGTTTATTACAAATCAAAGACAACTCTTTAATTATCATTGCAAGCATTTTATTTGCCATCACCCTCTTAGATGTCATCTACTCTTGTATTGTGGCTTATAAACTCCGCAGTCAAATCATCATTGTTCATGATTTAAAAAATGAGAAACTAGCTAAAATTCCTGGAATGTTAGAAAAAATGATGACGAAAAGATTAAAGCATGTTACAAGTATTCCAAAAAGATTAATTAATACTTTCCCTTATATTCAAAAACAATACGAAAAGGAAATTGCTTTGATTGAAAAATTGTTCTTGAAACAAGAAAAAAAGAAAAATAAAAAGCATTAAACTTCTATTCATTTGCATTAGGAGTTTTTTTCTTAAAACTTGCTTTATAAGAGGGATTATGCTACAATAACAACCGTCAAAAAGGGGAGGGTATAAATGACAAATGAAGAAATAAAACTACTAGAAGAGATTTTTTTAATAACTTCAAAAAATCCTCAAACAAAACTAAGAGTGTATCAAGCGTTATTAAATTCTAACGTACTATCGTTTATTCAAATCTACCAACAGGCATTCAAACAAAAACAGGAAGAAAAAGAAACCAATCTAAGTTTGAAAAAAAAGGAGAATTAAAATGGAAATAAAACCTAGAAATGTCCGTATTGAATTACAAAATAGTATTGATGAGATAGAACAAAGAATTCAAGAGTATCAAGAAATTGTAAAAAAGTATGAATTATATAGAATTATAGTAGAAATGTTTGAACCTACTGACATTGATGAACGCATTCATGCAGCCCTATGTTTTCCTGCAATCTATAAACATCTTACAGATGAAAAGATAGCAAATGACAAAAGCGTTGAAATACTTGAACTTCTTTACTATATAAAAAATGTGGAAGAAAAAAACATGCAAGATCTTTATGATATCGATAAAGCAAAGAAAAGGATTGATGCCAAAATCAATGTTTTTATCAAAAAGAAAGAAGAATATCAAAAAATAGTAGATGAAAAGAAAAATGATATCAGAAATCAAACAGCATTAAAGAAAAGATATATTTTTATTAAATCAAAATTAGATCATCAAGGACTTTTAAGCGAAAAAGATATATCTTTGCTAGGGGAATATATGAATGAAAAAGGATTTAAAGTGGAGCAAAAAATCCTTGCTTTAGAGTATATTCGAATCCATAACCAAAAAATTGCATCTCCAAATGCCAAAATCATTATGCAGGTACGAGATATGCTCCATTCCCATTACCATGATTTGCCAATAAATTACCAAGAAAATCTTACCAGTTTAAAATATCAATCCACTATTTTTGCATATCAAAAAGCCCTTGAAAAGTCTTCTGATATCAAAGAAAGCCTTGCAATTTTATCCGAATCTCAAAAAGATTTTCAAAACCTAGAAGATTATCTAGCCGTTTTAAAATCCCTGGTGAATCTATATGGCCAAAAACTAAATGAAGATATCCAAGATTTAAAAGATAACTATGAAGATATTACTCTTCGTCAGGTGATTTTAGAAACTTACAACGATCACCAAAGAAGATACATTCCTCTTAAAAATTTATATTATGAAAAATTGAAATTAACTCAAACTCAAGATGCTGTTAAAAAGATTGTGAATGAACTTTATTATCCAGGAACAGGGGATTCTTATATGGAAAAGGATTTAAAAGAAATTCCAAATGAAAAATTACTTGAAGTTAAAGACTTACTAGAAAGAAAAAAATATCAAGAATTAAAGCCTGATGAAGATTCTTCTTTACATAATAACGATAAGCTAACTGGATTAAAAGAATTAAGAGGAGATCAAGTTCGTATTTGTTATCGTCATCTAGGAGAGAATCGTTATGCGATTGTTGGAGTATTTCTAAAAAAATCCGATAATTTGCTTCATGAATATGAAAGTATGGCGGCAAGAAGAGTAAAAATAGATTTATCAAGTAAAGAGGCTATTGCGCAAGAATGGATAAAGTCCCAAGAAAATGAAGGAAAAATATATAAATACATTGAAAATAATTATAGAATAGGAAGTAGATAGTATGAATAAAGAAGAAAAAATAGTATGGGGAAAAATACTCGAATTTCAAATTCGAGAAGGAAATTATGCTGAGATTATTAAAATCATAAACAATTCACCCGATGAAGATATAAAACAACTATTTTGTGAAACTCTTGAAAAAGTTGTCAAAGAAGAAGTAAAAATACAAACAATGAAAATAGAAAGAAGTTTAAATAGCAGATGAATATCTATGGAATCACAAGGGAAAAACTAGAAGAATACTTTTTAGGGATTGGCGAAAAAAAGTTTAAAGCCATCCAAATTCTAGAATGGTTCTATCAAAAAAGAGTCCATTCTTTTGAGGAATGCAGCAACATCAAAAAAGAAGTGATTGAAAGATTAAAAAGTGATTTTTCTTTGCGTTTACCTAATATTATCAAAAGAGAAATGGATGGCGATACCGAGAAATTCTTATTTGAACTAGAAGACAAAGAAAGAGTAGAAGCTGTACTAATGAAACATAACTACGGCAATAGTTTGTGTGTTTCTTCAGAAGTGGGATGCAACATGGGCTGCAAGTTTTGTGAATCTGGAAGACTAAAGAAGATTAGAAACTTAAAGTCTTCTGAGATGGTTGGTCAAATTCTTCAAGTTGAAAAAGAAAGTGGCGTCAGAATTTCATCGGTAGTTATTATGGGAATTGGAGAACCTTTAGATAATTATGAAAATGTGATTGATTTTATTAAAATTATCAATGATGCGAAAGGCTTAGCCATTGGTGCCAGACACATCACACTTTCCACCTGTGGAATTGTTCCTAAAATTTATGAGTTATCAGAACTTCCGTTGCAAATCAATCTGGCACTTTCTCTTCATGCTCCAAATGATGAGTTAAGAAGCAAACTTATGCCGATTAATAAAGCCTACCCATTAAATGAGTTGATGGTTGCAGTAAAAGATTACATTAGTAAAACCAATCGAAGAGTGACCATGGAATATGTCTTATTAAAGGGAGTGAATGACTCTTTAGAACAGGCTATAGAACTAGCCAAGCTCTTAAGAGGTTTAAATGTCTATGTCAATTTAATTCCCTACAATGAAACCAGTCATATTGAATTCCAAAAATCAGAGAAGAAAAGAATCGATGCATTCTATGATGCTTTAGTAAAACAACACATCAATGTTACAATTAGAAAAGAATTTGGATCCAAAATTTCGGCAGCCTGTGGGCAATTACGAAGTAAAGAATTATAGTACTGTCAAATAAGTGTCTAGCAAAAACAATAAATTGACAAAATTAAAAAAGAAAAAAGGTTAAGAATAGACGTTAGCCTTTTTTTTTGATATGATGATATTAAGTAGGTGAGGACATGAAGTCATATTATTTAACAGACACCGGTCGAGTACGAAGCCATAATGAAGATTCGGTGACCATCGTCAAGAATGGATCTGATGAGTATTTACTCATGGTAGCGGATGGAATGGGAGGACATCGTGCAGGAGAAGTCGCTTCTTCCCTTGCTGTTACCCATTTTGGAAAACGTTTTTCCAGTGTGAGTAGTATTGGTTCGAAACTAGATGCTGTCAATTGGTTAAACGATAATGTAGCAGAAGTCAACGAGGCAATCTTAGAATATGCTAAAACTCATCAAGATTCATCAGGACTTGGAACGACTTTAGTATTAGCAATTTTAACAAGTGAGTATTTGATATTTGGTAATATTGGCGATTCTTCGGGATTTGTCATTAAAAATGGCAAAATGCATAAAGTAACCAAAGACCATACCATAGTGAATTTGCTTGTCGAAGCCGGAAACTTAACCGAAGAAGAAGCCAAGAATCATCCGAAGAAAAACGTTTTAATGAAAGCTCTTGGTGCTGCTGAAACCATTGACATGGATATCTTTGATGTAGAGAGAGAAGTGGACGGAATATTACTATGCAGTGATGGATTAACCAATATGCTGACTAAAGAACAAATCGAGAAAACGATAAATGAAGATGCAAAAATCGAAGACAAAGTAAATCTATTAATTAAAAAGTGTAATGCAAGAGGTGGAAATGATAACATCTCGGTGGCTTATTTAGATATGAAAAGTGGGTGTTCAAAATGATTATGAAGGGTCAAAAAATAAGTGATCGATATCAAATCATGAAAGCGATTGGAGAAGGTGGAATGGCTAATGTCTATTTAGCTTATGATACCATTCTAGACCGAAACGTAGCTGTCAAAATTTTAAGAGGAGATTTAGCAGGAGACGAGAAATTTGTACGTAGGTTTCAAAGAGAAGCTCTATCAGCTAGCAGCCTATCTCATCCAAACATTGTCGAAGTCTATGATGTTGGAGAAGACAACAATAATTACTATATCGTCATGGAGTATGTCGAAGGGAAAAATCTCAAAGATTTAATCAAAAAAAGAGGAAAATTAACCTTAAGTGAAGTCGTGGATATCATGCTTCAAATTACCGATGGAATGAGTGTAGCACATGACTCATACATTATTCATCGAGACATCAAACCTCAAAATATTATGATTTTAGAAAATGGACTTGTCAAAATCATGGATTTTGGAATTGCAATGGCCATGAATGCTACTCAACTTACTCAGACCAATTCAGTCATGGGAAGTGTTCACTATTTACCTCCAGAACAAGCGAGTGGAAAAGGGGCAACCTTACAAAGTGATATCTATTCCATGGGAATTGTGATGTATGAACTGTTAACCGGAAAACTTCCCTATAAAGGAGATAATGCAGTAGAAATTGCTTTAAAGCACCTGAAGGAACCTTTACCAAGTATTAAAGAAGAGCTTCCTAGTATTCCTCAAAGTGTAGAAAACATCATTATGAAGGCAACGGCAAAGAATCCTAAAAATAGATATGAAGATGCCAAAGAAATGCATGAAGACCTTCTTACTTGCTTAGATGAATCTAGAGAAAGTGAAGAACCAATTAAACTTCCTTATAAAGAAACGGAAGAAAATGCTAAAGTGAAAGTCGCACCTGTTGTCAAGGAAAAGGATAAAAAAGAAGAAAAGAAAGAAAAGGATGTTGAAGAAGTAATGGCCAAACAAATAACCAAAAACGATTTAAAAAGTCAAAATAAATTTTTACTCATTCTATTTGCAATCTTTACGGGATTAATTGTGATCATTACTACTGTAGTCGTACTAATTCCAGCACTTACAACACATAGAGAAGTATTAGTTCCAGATGTGACAGGTTATTCCATTGCAGATGCCATAAAAACACTACAAGAACAAGGATTTACCATAGCAACCGAACAACAGAAAATGGCTTCAGAAGAAATTGAATTTGGACATGTAGTAAAAACCTCTCCTTTAGCAAAAACCAAACGTACCCAAGGAACAGAAGTAACCTTATGGGTGAGCGAAGGAGATACTAAAGTTACTGTGGAGGACTACACTGGAAAGAACTATCTAGAAATTAAAGGAAAATTAGAAGCACAAGGAGTTCATGTATTAGTCGAAAAGAAAACAATAGAAAAAGATGATGTTGAAGAAAACCTAGTAGTAGACCAAGATCCAAATGCAGGAGCCAAAGTGACATCAGGAGATTATGTAACCTTATATATTCCAAACGTTGATAAATATCCTGATTTTGCCAATGGAACCTATAAATATGAAGACGTAGTAGATTATTTAAAGAAATATGAAGTTACAGTAAATAAAGTAGAAGAAGAAACAAGTAAGTATTCTCCTGGTATTGTTATTGCCCAAAACAAACCAAAAGGCTCTTTAATCTATAAAGGAACAAGTATTACAGTCACTGTAGCTAAAAAACCAACAGAAGCAAAATCAGATGATGACGAATGTCCTGAAAGAGATGGAAATGGAAAGTGCTGTACGGAACCAGGAGCTCTATGTTAAAAGGAAAAATCATCAAGAATATCTCAAATTTATATACGGTACTATCAGACAATAAGCAATATGATTGTACTCCAAGAGGGGTATTTCGTCATCAAAAAATGACTCCTCTTGTAGGAGATCAGGTTATAATAGATGAAGAAAACAAGCAAATAATCGAAATATACCCTAGAAAAAATGAGTTATCTCGACCTAGTGTAGCCAATGTGGATTATGCCCTTCTAGTGACTCCGCTAAAGCGTCCTGACTTTTCTAGTTTCCTTTTAGATAAAGAAATTGCCAGTGTCATTCTAGCAAATGTCAAACCTTGTATTTGTTTTACCAAACTAGATTTACTTGAGTCACTAGAAGAATATGAGAAAATCAAAGAATATTATCAAAGCATAAAAATCCCTTGTTTTGATAATCAACATATCAAAGAACTACTTTCTTTCTTACAAAATCAAGTAGTAGTTCTAACAGGCCAAACAGGGGCTGGAAAATCAAGTTTATTAAATAAGATGAATCCAAAGTTGAAATTGCAAACAAACGAGATATCAGAGGCCTTAAATAGAGGAGTCCATACCACTCGTCATAGTGAAATCTACGCTGAACAAGGAGTATGGTTCTTAGATACTCCAGGATTTTCTTCCTTTGATGTTTCAACAAAAGAAAAAAAAGACCTCAGTCATTGCTTTGCCGAATTTGAAAATTACCCTTGTAAATTTCAAGATTGTCTCCATAAAAAAGAAATCTCGTGTGGAGTCAAAGAAGCAGTGGAAGAAGGAAAAATATTAAAATCACGTTATGAGAATTATCTAAAGATTTTGGAGGGGATAGAAAGTGAAAGTCGCCGTTTCATATCTAAAAAGTAAAGAGGATTTAGAAAGCACAATTAAAAATATTGAAGCAACCAGTGCAGACTATATTCATGTAGATTTAATGGATGGAGTATTTGTCGAAAATAAAAATGATGATTTATCAAAGCATGTCGATGCATTAAAAAACTGTAAGAAAAAATTAGATGTGCACTTGATGATGCAAGGACAAGCGCTTCTAAGAGGGATTGAGGCCATGTCTTTATTGAATCCAGAATATATAACGATTCACTCTGAACTTGAGAATCTAGATGAGATGCTAACTTTCATTAAAAAGAAAGGCATCAAAGTAGGACTTGCCATTAATCCGGGTACCTATGCAATACACTTAAGACCTCACCTAAAAGAGATTGATAAAATCATTGTGATGAGTGTCTACCCAGGGAAAGGGGGACAATCTTTTTTAGAAGAGACAACTTCTAAACTATCCGTGATTCGTGAAATGATTGAGGATGGAAAATACCAAATCGATTTAGAAGTCGATGGAGGAATCAATGATGAAACAGCAAGAAAAGTAATGCCTTATGTAGATACAGTCGTATCAGGTTCCTATATCTGCATGAGTGAAGACATGGAAAAGCAAATAAAAAAATTGAAAAGCATTTAAAAAGAATATGTCAAATATATGTAAAGAATAAAATTTAATGTTTTTAACAAAATAGTTAGACGAATCCAGTGAAATGAGTCTAACTATTTTTTTACTTTTAGTTAGACTAAATACCTTAAATTGGCATTTTGACATGGAGAGAATCTTGTGTATTTAATGAAGTCAGAAAGGAGAAAGAAACATGACAAAGATTGAGTATCCAGGATTATTAAACGATATCTTGTTTAAACAGATATTCTCGCAAGAAAAGTATTTAAGACTACTTTTGAACAGTTGTAGTTTCTTGAGTAATTATGATTTAAAAATCATTTCTAAGAACACTCAGGGATACTTGGAAAAAATAGAGTATGCTCATAAAGCGATGTATTCTGATATCATAGTAGAAACAGAGGATATCATCATCGATATCGAAGCTCAAACAAATTTTGATTTAGAAGCCTTAAACAAAAGTAAAGCCTATGCTCACGTTCTTTCTGGATATCAATTAAAAAGTGGAGAACACTATGAAAAAATGAAACCACTAGTGCAGATAATCTTTGCAAAGAAAGTATCAAATAAGTTAAAACTCAAAAAAGAATTCTTAGATCATTTTCATTTGGTAAATGAAGAACTGAATTACTATCACAGTGATGATTTTCACATCTATTTGGTTCAAGTTGACAAAGAAGCAAATGAAGGTTATAATGATAATGAGATGCTTAAAAAAATGGTGATGATGATGAATTCGAATAGTTTAGAAGAAGTCAAAAAAATAACAAAAGGAGATGAGAAACTCATGGATATGGCAACAGAGATAGAAGAATTTTTGTATGGTAAGAAAGCAATGGATTTATTTGGAGATCGAAAACGTTATGAAAAAATGTATCTTGAACAAGGTCGAAACGAAGGGATTGCCCTAGGAAGAAACGAAGGAATCTACCAAACTCAAGAAGAAACAGCTCACAAGATGATGGAAAAAGGTTATTCTTTCGATGAAATACAAGAAATCACAGGCTTATCTGAAAAACAAATTAAAAAATTAAAACAAAAATAGGGAAAAAATTGTTTTTAATATGGTAAAGAATAAGCCATATGAAGTAGAGTAAAATAAAAACCGCTTAGAATTAAGCGATTTTTTTTGCTTCACGAGCACTAATAACGACTTTTTCTCCGTTAATTGTTTTCTTTTGTAAATTTGGTTTTTGACGTCTTTTTGTTGCATTCATAGCTTTACTTCTTGAATTAACTGTTAAAGGCTTTTTAGTTGATACTTTTTTCATGGTTTCACCTCCGCATTTCATTACTGAACAAATTTTAACAAAAATGAAAGAATAAGTCAATAAAAAGCCATCTAGGAAATGTCAATTTCATTGAAAAAGAGTACTTATTTTTCTTGAGTCGTGTTATAATTATGCCTGTAAGGTGGGTGAGGCACGTGTTTGTACCAATCAAAGTAACAACAGAATATAGTTTAATGAAATCTTTAATTACAGTGCCAAAACTCATGGAATACTTGCTTCAAAATAAAATTGAAGTCTGTGGGATATGCGATACCAATCTCTATGGAGTCATGGAGTTTTATTTAGCCTGTCAAAAAAATCATATCAAACCCTTAATTGGCTTAGAAGTTTTCTTAGGTGAAATCTCTTTGTACCTCTATGCAAGAGACTATACAGGATATTTAGACCTATTAAAAATACACACTTTAGTAGAGAAAAAAGAACTTTCCATGGTGGCTTTAGAAATGGTTGAGAGTCACTTAAATATTATTTTGCCTTATGCATATTCTTCTCACTTCAAAGAACTTATGGATAAGTTTCAACATCTTTATCTAGGATATACAACCGAACTTGAAAAGAATAATTCCTATTTATTTACAGAAAATGCGGTCTATACGCAAAATATATGTTGCTTTCAAAAAAAAGATGGTACCTATCTCAACCTATTGAAAGCCATTGAAGAAAATGAAAGTGTGAAATCACTTCCAAAAGAAAACTATGAAAAGAATTCTTTTGAAGAAGCAAGACTCATGGAAGAAGATTCAAGTGACTTTGTCTCTTCAATTTCCATAGAGTTTCCAAAGCCAACACGACATATTCCAAAGTTTGATGAGAATAACAAAGATTCCTATGCTTATCTCTGTGCCTTAGCTAAAAAAGGACTTCAAAAAAGAATGAATCAAAAAGTATCCAAAGAAGCTCAAGAAAGATTACAAAAAGAACTTGAAGTCATTCATAAGATGGGGTTTGCTGATTACTTTTTAATTGTCTATGACTACGTGTTCTTTGCCAAGAAAAATCATATCTTAGTCGGAATTGGAAGAGGAAGTGCCGTTGGCTCTTTAGTCAGTTATTGTCTTGGTATTACAGATGTCAATCCTCTTGATTACAACCTTTTATTTGAACGATTCTTAAATCCTGAAAGAGTTACCATGCCCGATATTGATATTGACTTTGAAGAGGAAAGAAGAAGTGAAGTCATTTCTTATGTCAAAGAAAAATATGGAGAAGAGAAAGTTGCCGGAATCATGACCTTTGGAACGTTAAAAAGCAAACTAGTTTTAAAAAGTGTTGCCAAAGCCCTAGATATGAATTCAAGTGTGATTGAGAAATTCTTATCACTCATCGATCCCAAACTAACCTTAAAAGAGAATCTTCAAAACAACTCTATCTCTTATTACGTTAAGAATAATCCTGATATTTTAAAACTTTATCAAATATCAATGAAGCTCGAAGGACTAAAAAGACACATTTCAACGCATGCAGCTGGGATTGTAATCTCATCTAATACTTTAGATGAAATCATTCCTATTCACTATAATGGAACTGAACTCTTAACTGGGGTAGGGATGAACTATCTAGAAGATTTAGGACTTTTAAAAATGGATTTCTTATCCTTAAAGAATCTAAGTATTATCTCAAGTATTTTGAGATTAATAGAAGAACATACCAATACCAAAATCAATCTTAATAAAATTGACTTAAATGATAGTAAGGTACTCCATTTATTTGAAGTAGCAGATACAGCAGGAGTCTTTCAATTTGAAAGTGAAGGAATGAAAAATTTCTTAAAGAAACTAAAACCCAAGGCATTTTCAGATTTAATTGCAGCCATTGCTTTATTTCGACCAGGGCCTATGGAAAATATCGATACGTTCATCAAAAGAAAAGAAGGAAAAGAGAAAATTAGTTATTTGCATCAAGACCTAGAACCAATTCTAAAAGAAACCTATGGGATTATTGTCTACCAAGAACAAGTCATGCAAATTCTAGTTGTAATCGGAGGATTTTCTTTTGCTGAGGCAGATATCATTCGAAGAGCAATGTCGAAAAAGAAAAAAGAAATCATCGATGAATACGAAGAAAAATTTATGATAGGAGCAAAGCAAAAGCATTACGATGAGAAACTAGCAAGAGACATCTATGCCTTAATCTTGAAGTTTGCCAACTATGGATTTAATAAATCCCACTCAGTATCTTATGCTTTAATTGGATATCAAATGGCATATTTAAAGTGCTATTATAAAGTGTATTTTATAGCCAATCTACTCAATCGAAATACCTTAAGTGTTGAAAAAACAAAAGAATATATGGCTTTAGGAAAACAAGCTGGAATCACTTTCTTAAGACCTGACATCAATTTCAGTGAAGAGAACTACAAAATAGAGAATAATACGTTAAGACTTCCACTCGCATTAATTAAAAACCTAGGAAGTGAAGGTACTAAAACAATCCTTGAAGAAAGAAAAAAAGGA
>JAFUYX010000019.1 GCA_017476885.1 Bacilli bacterium
ATTATTTCTAGTTTGGCACTCAAAATGTTTTCTCTAGAACCTAGTATTCCTATATGAGCTGTTCCAACATTGGTAATTACTGCAATATCAGGTTTAGCAATTTTACTTAAAGTATCAATTTGGCCCTTTTCATTCATTCCCATTTCAAGAACGAGCACTTCTTCATCTTGGTATTGCAAAATATTAAATGGAAGTCCTATTTGACCATTTAAATTTCCTGGTGTTTTTAAAACTTTGTATTTCTTGGATAAGACACTGGCAATGGCATCTTTGGTACTTGTCTTCCCTGCACTTCCTGTAACTGCTACCACTTTAATATTTAAGTGTTCTCTAGTGTATGCTGCGATTCTTTGAATGGCTTTGATGCTATCTTCTACATGGATTATAGGGAAAGTCTCATTGTCTTGTATAGTCCCTTCAAAATGTTCTAAAATGCAAGCACTAGCGCCTGATTTTTTTGCCTCTTCATAATAGTGGTTTCCATCAAATGTTTCTCCTTTAATCCCAACATAACAATCCCCTTTTTGGATTGTTCTTGTATCTTTAGAATAGGTCTTGATTTGTTTGTTTTCATCTCCACATAGTAGTTTACCTTGAGTAATTTTTAGGATTTCTTTTATTGTTAATTTCATAGTTTTCTTCCTTTCTATACAATAAGTATACACTAAAAATGGGATTTATTTTCTTTTTTTATATTTTTTGGTATTCTAGTGGTAGGTGATGATAGATGAACGAGAAAGAGATAGAAGCATTTATTTATTTTATGGCAAAGAAATTCATGAAGTGTTACAACAGAGTATTTTCTCATGGATATTACATAGAAGAAGAAAATATCTTAGAAAATGGATATTGCTTTTACTTTGCACATCTTTTGAACCAAATGATTCCAGATTCACAAATTGTACTTACTCAGCATCCTTTTGCACATTATTTTTTATGTTATCATAACCAGTTCTATGATTATCGTGGGTGCATTCCAAAAGAGAAAGATTATCTTTTGGTTGATTTTGATTATCCTACGGCATTTTCTGATTTAATTTTTGCCACGGATGCCGAATCTGAATGGGGTTACGCTGAAACAAATGGAACTACAGATAAATTAAGAGATTCTTTTTATAACTCCGTAATGGATGAGCTATTACAAGTGGGAAGAACTTATTTGGAAGAGCATCATCTTTTAGAACAAGGTATGAAACTTTAAAAAAGAACTATTCTTTATAGTTCTTTTTATATGTGCTCTATTCTCTTCTTGATTTCTTCTTTTCCTAAGATTTGTAAGATATCATATAAATTTGGAGTTCTAGATTTTGAAGTTACAGCAACACGAATCACGGTTGAAACATCTGCTACATTTCCTTTAAACGCTTCAGGATTTTTCTTATATTCTTTCATATTTGAAGCATATCCAAGGTCATCACATAGTAATTTTACTTTATTAAACCAATCTTCTTGGTTGTCGTTTTCATCATAATATTTTTCAATATAAGTATTTAGAATATTTTTTATTTCTTCTTTCTCTGTAATCTTGCCCCATTCATAAGATGTTGGTTGATATAGTTCATCAAACATATACCAAATTAAGTCTTTGATTTCACTGTACATAGCAAAGTCTTTTCTAGGCTTTTCCGTTTCTCTTTCGATGTTTAATGTTGCAATGGTTTTTTCTTTATTTGCTTTTATAACTTTAGCAAAATCCTCATCATATATTTTCGCCCAGGCATAAATTCTTTCATATAGTTCCTTTGCACTTACAGTAGATAAGAACGTTTTAGCAATATTATTTAATTTTTCTGTATCAAATAACGCGCCAGAACCACCCATTTTTTCGAAAGTCATTTTAAATTCGTCAGTGGAAACCCCAGGATTAGCTAAATACCATTCCTCAAAGTTAGAATTAGCAAGGGTAAGTAAATATAGTTTAACAGCTTCTTTTGGAATTCCCATCCTTGTATAGTATTCTACATTTGCTTCTGGATCTTTACGTTTACTAATTTTTCTTCTCTTACCATCTTCTTCTTTTTGAATACTAGAGGTATGGGCATATTGAATTGGCTCAATGCCTAAAGCTTTAAATATTTCTAAATGAAGTGGTACTGAGGAAAGCCATTCTTCTCCACGAATAACCACTGTAGTCCCCATTAAATAATCGTCAACTGGATGAGCAAAATGATAAGGAGGTATTCCATTACTCTTAAGAATAACTGAATCCATATCATTTTCAGGAAATTCAACTCTTCCTTTAATGCAATCCTCTATAAAGACTTTGTTTTCAAAATCTCCTTGACTCTTTAATCGAATGGTATATGGTTCCCCATTTTTTACTTTTTCAGCGACTTCTTCCATTGTATAAGCACGTTCTTTTGCTGCCCATTTACCAAAATATCCGATTCTTTGCTTTAATTTGGCTTGTTCTTCGGTTAATTTAGCAAGTTCTTCTTCTGTTATAAAAGATGGATAGGCTAAATCACGAATAATTAAATCTTTGGCAAAAGCTTGATAAATATCGGATCTCTCACTTTGAACATAAGGAGCATATTCTCCTCCAAGAATAGGCCCTTCAGTAAATGGCATATCATAGTCACTAACCGCTTTTAAAATTGCTTCTTTTCCATTTTCTATTTCTCTTTTTTGATCGGTATCTTCAATTCTAACATAGGATACTCCATTACTTTGACTAGCAAGCTTCGTTGCTATCACTGATTGAAATAGTGTTCCAATATGTACAAAACCTGTTGGAGAAGGTCCGATTCTTGTAACCATTGCTCCTTCTTTTAGATTTCTTCTTGGATATTTTTCTTCATAATATTTTCTGTCATGTTTGCAATTTGGAAGTAACATATTTGCATATTCTTCTCTTGTCATACTCTCTCTCCTCTATGTCTGGTTTATTCTACAAGATTCTACTGCTTTTGTCAATTTTATTTCTTGTTTTTCTTCTGATTGATGTGATCAGTCAGTGTTTGCATACTCACATTTTTTCTTTGTTTTTGATATTCTTCTTGCAATTCTTTTCTTTTGTTGGGGTTTTTTTCTCTTTTGATGCTTTCTTCTAAATGACGACATTTTTGATAATACATTTCTTGTTCTACTTGGTTTAGGTCTTTCATACTCACTCCTGCTTTGTCACATTCACAAATCTTAAGGTGTGCATGATTTGATTGCTATAGGGTTTGTCATTTTCATCCGTTTTAACTTTTGAAATCTCTTCAATAGCCTCATATCCTGCTATTACATGTCCAAATGCGGCATAATCACCATCTAAATAAGGATGATCATCGGATACCATGATAAAGAATTGCGAAGAAGCTGAATCCATATTTCCACTTGCTCGGGCCATCGAAATGACTCCTTTTTCATGCTTTATTGGATTCTTTACTCCATTGTTTTCAAATTCCCCTTTGATGGTTTCTTTGCTTCCTCCTGTCCCAGTTGCAGTTGGATCTCCTGTTTGTA
>JAFUYX010000020.1 GCA_017476885.1 Bacilli bacterium
TACTTTAGTGCGAAAATTTGTGAAAAAGATACATTTAAGTAAAAAAAATCAGCGCTCTGCCTTTTAAATCAGTGCGTTGATTTTTTTCAATCATCTTTAATCCCTTTATTTATAAGTAATTGCCAACTAAGGAATTAATTCCAATATAAAAAAGAGCATTCCTGCTCTAATAAATTATTGTTTAGCTATCCATGACTCTAATATTTTAGAAGAAATTCCTGTAATCTCTTCTATATCTTTTAATGGATATCCTTTTTCAATCATCTTACGGGCATTCTCTTCTTTATTTTGAGCAATTCCCTCAACTCTTCCTTCTTCTCTGCCCTCAGCTCTACCTTCGGCTAAGCCCTTTTCTCTAGCTTTATCTTCAAGTTCAGATCTTACGGAAGCATTAAATGCTTCTAATTCTTCTCCTTCTAAGCGAAATACCATAAATTTCACATCCCTTCCCAGTTTCTTGAAAATCGAGTACAAAGACATTCTTCCAAGTGAATCCTGAGCATACTCTTCCATTTCTTCATAAGAACTCGCATGCAACATGGCAATCGTCTTTTTCACGTCTTCATTAATATCAGTATACATCATTTTTTCATAATTTGGTAGGTATAAGTTATAAATGTCAATCGATTTGCTTAACAAATTAGGAGTCGTGATAAAATCTTGATAATTCAAAGTTAATGTATCTTGATACTTATCATCAACATAATTATTAAGATTTACCAGTTTAACATTGATAGGAATCTTATATTTTTCTTCTAAATTTCCCTTTAAATAACTATAAAACTCTCCTCCCATTTTTAATAGATAAGATAAGTTTCGATTTTGAATTGTTTCTAAATCTCTAGGATTCATCTCAACTAGTACATGACTCTTATGATCTTCACTAACAAAATGCAGATCCATTTTATTGGCTATACTTCCATAACTGATTTTTGGAATCTCATTAAATGAAAGCTCGTATCCTTCAAAATCGGTTTTTAAAACATAAGATAATATATCATAAATACACTTTTTTGCTTCTTTACTCCCAACTACTAAAATGGTCTTTAAAACATAATCCGACATAGGCGAGTGAAACTCTACTTCTTCTCTTTTCATTTCTTCATATTCTTTTCTAATTTCTTGTTCAGTAATACTCTTAGTAAACTCAAATAGTTGTTGTAATCCGTTTTCTTCTGCTCTCATGTTCCTATACTCCTTTCTATGATGCAATAAGTAGATCTGTTTTAGTCTCCTTTCTAAGAAGGTCATTTTCCCCTTCTACTTATATATACAAGAAAAACAACGGATTTCCTTTGACTTGATAAAAATCCGATACAAAAAGTTACTCTAGCCCTTTATTTAAAGCATAAAAATGTAAAAAAACTATCTTCTCAGATAGCCTTAAAAATCATTTTATAAATATCGTCTTTCTTCTCATAAATAGCCACGACATGGTCCTCATATGCAAGAAATAATCGTGGTTCCATGGATTTTAAAGATAAAGCATTTCCATTTTGAACTTTATGATACTCCTCATCAGATATTTCATATTTAGGATAATCAAACAAATCAGTTAATTGCTTTAATGGGGGTTCATTGGTAAGATTAGATATGGAAATACAATCCTTAATCGACACATTCCCTTGTTTTATTCTTCTTAAACTACTCATCGTTGCAATAGTACCTAAAGAAGATGCAATATCTTCAATCAAACTTCGAATATAAGTCCCTTTAGAAACTCTAGTTTCAAATTCTATTTCATCATTATTAATGGAAAGAATTTTTAAATCATAAATATGAACTACTCTTTTTGGAAGATCTATTTTTTCTCCATTTCTGGCATATTCATATAGTTTTTTTCCATTAACTTTAACAGCAGAATAAATAGGAACAGTTTGTTCATATTCTATAGGGAAATTTTGAAAAGCTAAAGTAATATCTTGTTCTGAAAAAGATTTAGAATTTCTTTCTAAAACATTTCCTGTAATATCTCCAGTATCAGTTTTAACGCCAAGTTTCATTGTAGCAACATAAGTTTTATCTTGACTTGTTAGAGATTCAACGAGTTTCGTATAAGTTCCTACATACAAAATCAAAACACCACTTGCTAAAGGATCAAGAGTTCCTGTATGCCCTACTTTTTTAGTATGAAGTAACTTACAAACTTCATTTACAACATCTCTACTTGTCATATTTTCTTTTTTATCAATAAATAATACCCCATTCATATTCTTTATCTCCTTCTTTTTTAATCACGCAATTGTTTATTATAAAACTTTAGTATCCTTTTTTTAGCATTAGAACTACTTACTTCATTAATCCAATGATAATAAGGCCTTTCCTCCTTACCTGTAAGTATTTTTACTTCATCGCCATCTTTTAAGACTCTGGTAAGTCCTGTTTTAGGAATATATTCTTTTCCTACATAAGCCCCACTTATATGATCTCCTAGTTCACTATGAATCAAATAGGCAAAATCAATAATCGTATAACCTTCTTTAATTGTCTTCATTTCTCCACTAGGAGTAAACACATGAATCTTAGAAGCAATTAAATCATGTTTTAATTGCAATAAGAACTCTTTATCACTAGAACAAATATCATCAACACTCCCAAATAACTTAGCCAGAACAGAAGCATAAGTTTTATTAGAAGAATACATTTCACTTGTAATACCATAAGCTGCTAATTCATCCATTTCTCTAGTTCTAATCTTAACAAGAATTGTCCTTGGATTATCATTTTTAGGATTAAAAAGAGTCGTATGTAAAGACTGATATCCATTATCTTCTGGACACCCAATATAATCTTTTAAAACACTATTTACATGAAAATGAGTATTAATTAACCCTAAAATACGATAACAAGCTTCTAAGTCTTGAACAATAACTTTAATTGTAACTAACTCATCAATTCCATCTGTAATGCCACCAAGTCTCTTATAAAAACTATATACATTACTAAATTCAATACGGATATCTTCAACCAAAGAAGAAGCTCCTAACTCACGTTCAAAGGAAGAATATAAATTATTTAAATGTTGAGAATAAGTATCTTTCATAAGTTCCCATTTTTCTTTTGAATCTTGATATTTCTCAGGTTCTAAATAAAAGAAAGCTAAATCTTCTAATTCACGTGCTATCTTGTAAGCCCCAATTTGCTTAGCAACCGGTACAAAAGTATCTAAAGTTTCTCTAGACTTAATAATTTGTTTTTCCCTTTTCATAGATTCTAAAGTACGCATATTATGAAGTCTATCTGCTAGTTTAATGCGAATAATACGAATATCAGAAATAGTTGAAATTACTACCTTACGCAATGTTGCTTCTTCTAAATCAGATTTATTACGTCCATATACAGCAGGAATCTTAGTAACCCCATCCACAATTCTTGCAACATCACTTCCAAACTTATCTTCAATATCTTTTAAAGTAACTGAAGTATCTTCAACTACATCATGTAAAATAGCCGAAATAATTTCTGTTGAATCTCCTTTACTTTCTAAACAGATATGAGCTACCTCAAGAGGATGAAGAAAATATGGTTCATAATACCTTGGTTCATCAGGTTTATTCTCGCATCCCCAAATTCTACTCTTTCTTCTTTGATTAAAATGAGCCGCACACGCAAATCTCGCAGCTTCCAATATTTGTTTTTGTTCTTCTAAAGTAAATTGATTTAATAAAGACCAGTCCAAAGATTTCATTCTCTACACCTCATCTCTAAGTGCCTATAATCTATCATCAATAGAAAAAAAAGTCAAACAAAACTCATGAATCACCCTTATAAATCAAATTGATAACTATAAAAAACATTTATGAAAACGATAAAAAGAAAATATTGTACAAGAAAAATAACTCATGATACTGTAAAGGCGAAAGGAAGGAAAAATGAAAACATTTAAAATCGTCTTAACAGGAGGCCCCTGTGCAGGAAAAACCACAGCCCTAAAAGCAATTAAAAATCACTTGGAGGAACAAAACATCAAATACATCACCATTCCAGAAACAGCTACTGAATTAATCTTAAATAAAATGCTACCCAACTCCAACTACACCTATGAATTTCAAACGATGGTCTTAAAAAGACAATACGCCAAAGAAAAAGAAGCAATCAACTACGCTCAAAAAATGTATGAACAAGAAGAAAAAGTAGTGATTCTATGTGATCGAGGAATATTTGACAATATTGCTTATCTTCATTCTGAAGAAGAATTTCAAAAAATGTTAAAAGAACAGCAATTAGAAGAAGAAAACCTACTGAGTAGTTATAACCTAGTTTTAAATTTGTTTAGCCTAGCCACTTGCAATCCCAGCTACTACAGTTTTAACAATGAAGCAAGACTAGAGAATGTAGAAGAAGCAAAAGAAGCAGATAAAAAAACAGCTAATGCATGGGCAAATCACCCCAACATCAAACTATTAAGCAGTAGTATATCCCTTCAAGAAGAACAAGAACAAATCATTCAAATGATTGATTCTCATTTATCTAACAAAGATTACATCTATAAATTAAAAGTTCCAATGAAAGAAAATAAATTTCAAAGAAATCAGTCAACAGAAAGTATTGTCCATACCCTCTATTTTCCTCACCCCAATACATCTATCAAAATATTTGAAAAAAAACATATATTTTTAATGCAAATTGTTTATGAAAAAGAATTTGAAAAAATCATCATCGAACAAAGATATATTAATCAAGGTACATTCATTCAATTACTAAAAAAATATCCACCCTTAAGCACCAACATCCATTCAGAAAAAAACTTTATTGAAAATCAAACGCACTATAAAATCTATTATGAAGATGGAAAGATATTTTTAGACATTCAGCCCAACAATTTAGGAAAAATTATTCTTCCCAATTGCTGCCAATCAAAACAGATCAACTTAGATTCTCTATATACAAATCAAGAAAAACTTGATAATATAAATAGTATTAAAAAATTATGGAGGAAAAATTAATGGGAATATATAATAGTAATTATGATTTCAATAAATACAAAACCTTCTATGCCGTTGCTGAAACAAAGAGTTTTTCAAAAGCCTCAGAACTCTTACACATCTCTCAACCTGCCATTTCCTATGCCATTAAGGAATTAGAAGAAACTTTAAAAACAAAATTATTTCATCGCAAAAGACAAGGTGTAGAATTAACTGATGATGGAGAAAAACTAATGTATTACTTACAAAAAGCATTTTCTAACATCATCAAAGCAGAAAGAATTATTACGGAAAGAGCAGAAGAATCTACAGGACTCATTCGAATAGGCATTTATAGTCATATCTCTCAGTATCTATTAACAAATAAAATTGTCGAATTTAAAAAACTTCATCCCAAAGCCAAGTTTTCTGTTTTTCAATCAAGTAATCAAGAAATGATAGAACACCTTAAAAGAAGAGACTTAGATTTTGTTATTATGCAGTACCCGGTCTTTTTAGAAAAAAATCATTTTAAAGAAGAAATCTTATGGGAACTTCCCACTTGTTTTTATGCAAGCAAAAAAATTTTTAACCAATATCAAAATTCATCAAATTCAAGTCCCTATCCTTTAATACTACCTTTTCCAGGCTATACAGACATTGACTCTCTAGAAGAGAAATTAAAACGTCATCAAATTCATTTTAATACTGAAATAAGAAGCTATTCTTCTGAGACTATCAAAGAACTTGTCAAAAAAGATTTAGGGATAGGTTGGGGATTAAAAGTGTTAATTGAAAAAGAAATCAAAGAGAAGGAACTTTATGAAATTCCTTTACCCATTAAAAATGAAAATAGCATCTATAGTATTTCCTACGATGAAGATTTTTTAAATCGAACGGCCAAAGAATTTCTAGAATTTTTAAAAAGATAACCTCGCGTTATCTTTTTGTTTTACCAATCGTCCCATATTCTGGTTCTTTTTTATAATCTTCAAGACGTTTATTTTTATAAGGAACCACATCTAACTCATAAATAGAATCACAAATCTTGAATAGATAAAACCCAATAATAGAGGCATAATCTTTTTCTTTCAAAGCCTTGTATAAAGCAAGTTTATAATCATCTCTTTCCCCTGTTTTAATATATACAGGTGGAAGTCCTTTTGCTTTGAACATTAAATTTAATAATGAACGAAAAGTACGCTTATTCCCATCCATAAAAGGTTGATAATAAATCATATCACAAACTTCTTTAACACAATAAGAAATATATTGAATCACATCTTCTTGTTCTAAGACTCTTTTGAATTCTTCTTTCTTTTCAGGATTAATATATGAATTCATAAATACTAAAGACTCTTTCGCACTTGGAATATCTATATCCAAACCTTGAAGTTGAACATGATCTTCATTATTTTTACTTCGAAGGGTTGCCCCAATCTTTGATTTATAAGTTAAACTACGAAGTTCTTTTTCTAAAGCAACAGCTTTTTTATAATCTAATAACCGCTCTTTGGAACTCAATCCACTCGTTTTATCCTTTGAACGAATCTTTAACATTTCAATCTCTTTCAACTTATTTTCTCTTTCTTCAACAATATCAGCATTATTTCTATCATCCGTAGGTTTCCATAAAAGCTTATGAATTTCCATCGCCGAAAAAAAGATATCCAATGGCTTTTGTTCAAAATCATAATTTTGAATATAGTCATAAACAAGATTCAAGCCTTGCCGCTGCTCTTTCGTATCATTTTTTTCAACTAAAATCTCATTACTAATATATTTCTTTTTAAAAGAATAAATCATCGAATTATAATCCGGTTTAACATACTTGACATACAACTCTATCAATCGTTTTGGAATGGCACAACTAGGATCTTTTTTAAAAACAATTTTATACCCTTCAGACATATTCAGAGTCGTAAAATTCATACTAAATAAATCTCTTATATCACTATCAATACGATTATTCTCTAAATTAGAAGTAATAATCTCATCTTCTTTTTTCATAAAACTATCCTCTTCTTTGATACCAAAAGAATAACACAAATGTATAAAAATGTCAAATTTATGTCAAAAAAGAAGGCTTTACTTTCCTTCTTTTTCATGAATACTAGAAATGATATGTTCAATTTTATTCCCATATTCAATGGATTCATCATAAATAAATTTTAATTTTGGTGTTTGTCTTAAATCCATTTTCTCAGCCACAAATTTTCTTACAAAATCACTCGCTTCATTCATTTCTTTTTCAAGTTGTTCATGCGATAACTCACTTAAACTTGTAAAATATACTTTAGCAAAAGATAAATCGCTAGCAACATCGGCACTGGTAATAGTAATACTTTTCATCAGTTCATCAGTACTTTCAAGCATCAGCGTTTCCGAAATCACCCGAACTAACTCTGCATTAATTCTTCCAATTTTATGACTACTCATCTTTTAATCTCCACCATTTCAAAGCACTCGATAATATCTCCTTCTTTAATATCAGAGTAACTCTCTAAAGTAATCCCACATTCAAATCCTTTTTTCACTTCTTTAACCGTATCTTTTTCTCTTTGAATACTTGCAATCTTACCATCGTAAATAACAACTCCATCGCGAATCACACGAGCTCGTGCTAAGGACTTTACCATACCATCTAACACATAACAGCCCGCAATCTTACCGACTTTAGAGAAAGTAAAAATCTTTCTGATTTCAGCATTTCCTAATATTTTTTCTTCAAATTCTGGGTCAAGCATTCCCTTCATAGCAAGTTCCATCTCTTCAATTGCCTTATAAATAATAGTATAAAGGCGAATATCAACGTTATACTCTTTAGCAATTTCCTTAGTTGTATTTGAAGGTACCACATTAAATCCAATAATAATTGCATTACTTGCATTAGCTAGTACGACATCACTTTCAGTGATTGTTCCAATTCCACTTCGAATCACATGAACTTTGACACCTTCTACATTAATCTTTTCTAAACTAGATTTAACAGCTTCTTCACTACCTCTTACATCTGCTTTTAAAACCACATTAATCTCTTTTTGGCCAGATTGAATCTTAGAGAATAAATCATCTAAAGAAACCACTTCTTTTTTATTCTTTGCTTCTTTCGCAGCAGCCTCTCTTTTACTTGCCACATTCTTCGCTTCAGCTTCCGTTTCAAAAGCCATAAATTTGTCCCCAGCACTAGGATTTCCTTGCATTCCTGTAATCTCAACTGGAGTAGAAGGACCAGCCTCCACAATAGAAACTCCTAAATCATTCTTCATTGTTCGAACTCTTCCAAAATAGGTTCCCACTACAATCGGATCTCCTAATCTTAAAGTACCATTTTGAATGAGTAAAGAAACCACTCCACCAATATTTTTATCTAATTTAGATTCAATTACAGTTCCAAGTGCATAACGGTTTGGATTAGCCTTATAACCATTGACTTCACTAATCGTTTGAATTGTTTCAAGAAGTAAGTCCACTCCTTCCCCTGTATGAGCAGAGATATTCACAAAAGGATACTCTCCACCCCAAGCTTCAGGAGTAATACCAGCCTCACTCATCTCTTGCATTACTCTCTCAATATTAATATTTGGTTTATCAATTTTATTTACAGCAACAATAATTGGAACTCCAGCACTTTTGGCATGATCAATGGCTTCCTTAGTTTGAGGCATAACCCCATCATCAGCAGCCACAATAATAATAACGATATCGGTTACACTCGCTCCTCTAGCTCTCATAGCAGTAAAAGCTGCATGTCCAGGAGTATCAATAAATGTAATCTTAGAACCTTGATGTTCAATTTGATAAGCCCCTATCGCTTGTGTAATTCCACCAGATTCACTATCAACAATCTTACTATTTCGAATATAGTCTAAAAGAGTGGTTTTCCCATGATCAACATGTCCCATAATAGTAACAACAGGAGGCCTCAATTCCAAATCACTTTCTTTATCTTGAATCTCAAATGATTCAAAATTGGAAATATCTTGAGTTTCCTCTTTTTTGAGTGTCTTTCCATAATCAAGGGCAATAATTTCAGCAGAAGAAAAATCAATTTCCTGATTTAAAGAAACCATCAATCCCATGTTCATTAATTTTTTTATAATATCGGTTCCACTAATATTTAACACCGTTGCTAAATCAGATACACTCATACCATCCTTGTAAAGAACAATATTTTCATCAACTTCAATTTTACTTAGTTTTTCTTTATGTTTATACATTTCTTTACGTTTACTGAAATACTCTGATTTACTTGCTTCAAGTTCACTACGTTTCTTTAACTTTTGCTTTTTCGTTCCAGGATTCATAGGATTGACATTACTTCTTGCAACCAAATCTTCGACAACTTCATCCATAGAGTCTTCTTCTTCATAGGTAGACTCCGCATCACTACTAATCAAATTTGTAGCATAATCAAGATTGATAACATCATCATCATTCAATTCATCATCAGCATTTTTCACATCAATTCCAAGAATCTCACATTTTTTCAAAATTTCTGCTACCGTTGCAGAAACACTCTCCGCATATTCTTTTACTGTCATTTTCATCATTCCTTTCTATTTTTGCTCTAAATAACTCTCTAATTCATCATAAATACTTTGAGGAATCTCTGTTTCAAGAGCTCGATCCAAAGCATGATTTTTTTTAGCCATCTCTAGAACCTCTTTACTAAGTTTCATATAAGCTCCATGACCATTTTTCTTTCCCGTGAAATCCACTTCTATCTTCCCTATAGGATTCTTCACAATTCTTACAAGTTCTCTTTTCTCATATTTTTCTCTTGTTACAACACAAGTTCTCATAGGAATTTTTTTTACTTTCATGGGTACTCACCTCACTTTTTATAACATAAATCTTTTTAATAGCTCACTTCTATTATCTTTTTTAAGTGCACAAGCAGCAGCAAAGTCATGTCCACCACCGTCATAACTCTCAGCAATTTTTCTGACAGAATATTTATGATTCAAAGAGCGAAATGAAACCGTATAACTATCAATAGCAATCAACACTAACACATCTACCTCAAAATAGGTATTGCTAATTTCATCGGCTAAAACATTTCGATAATCATAAAGTCCTAAAACACTTCCAAAAGTAATATTTCCTTCTTTTTTAATCACTAAATGATCCAGCAACAAATCCACATAATTTTTCGTCTCTTCTTTATATTCTAAAATCCACGCCTCTTCTTTTTTAGTAAAAAACGCTTCATCCTGGTTCATACATTTTCGATAGAAATGATCAATATAAAAATCCACGCCAAACTTATGAAAAATCACTTCCAAATCATAAGCTCTTTCTTCTTTTTTTGGTTTCCATTCCCAAGTATCATGAAGTCTTGTCAACTCGACAAAAGTCTTCGTAGTTTGAGTATTCAAGTGTTCATTAGGATAATTCTTTAAAAGATAATCATAAAATATTGCAGTAGCACACGAACCATTCTCCCCAATTCTTATTTCTTCTGTCACAAAATCATAAGTTGCTCCCATTTCTTCCATACTTTCATGATGATCAAACACATGAAATTTACTTTTTAATAATTCATTTTGAGAAATTAAATCTAAAATTTTCTTAGAAGGACACAAATCACATACATAAATAGCATCATATGATTTATATTTTTCCTTTTCTAAAAAAGATAATATCGATAGATTCAAATCTTCATTTTTTTTACATAATTGATAATCCACTTTATCAAAAGTTAATAAGGAAAGAACAACACTTCCAAGTCCATCTGGATCAGAAATGTGAGAAAACAACTTAATCTTCATTAGCTTTGGTTCCCTTCTTTAGTAATTTGGGCTAATGTCTTAATCTCAATTTTATATTTGGTAAGTCTAGAAGCAAGTTTAATATTAGAACCCTTTTTACCAATGGCTAAAGACAAATTATCATCACTGACGATAGCTAGAGCCTCTCTCTTTTCAGGATCCACAATATTTACAGTAACGTTTTTAGCAGGAGATAACGCACTGGCAATAAACTCTTCAGGATTCTCACTATACTTAACAATATCAATCTTTTCTCCATTTAATTCTTTTAAAATGCTTGCAATACGTGACCCTCTCTCACCAATACAAGCCCCTACTGGATCAACATGTTCATCTTTAGAAAACACAGCCACTTTACTACGGATTCCTGCTTCTCTAGCTACCGCATATAGCTCAATAGTTCCATCCGCAAGTTCTGGAATCTCAGTTTCAAAAAGCCTTCTAACAAAACCATAATGTTTTCTAGAACATAAAATTAAAGGTCCCTTTGTGTTTTCTTCCACTTTAGTAATATAAACACGAACACTGCTACCCATCTTTACAACTTCACCAGGAATCATCTCAGATTTCGGTAAAATTCCACGACTTCTTCCTAAATCGACATAATAATTTTTCTGATCTTCCATGGCAAGCATTCCCATCATCATCTCACCTTGTTTATCAGCAAATTCTTTCATCACAGCTTCTCTTTCAGCTTCTCTCATCTTTTGAGTTAATACTTGTTTTGCTGTTCCAGCCGCAACTCTTCCAAAATCTTTTGGAGTCACTTCTTGTTCAATCGTTTCTCCAATCTCAATATCGGGAACAATTTCTCTTGCTTCTTCTAAAAGAATCTGAGCATCACTAGGAATCTCAGGTGGAATTTTAACTACATTTCCTTCTTCATCAATTTCTTCTCTTCCATCATCAAAATCATCCACCACTACATAATAAGAATAAACTTTAATATCTCCTGTATCTCGATTGATTTTTACCTTCACATTGGTTTTACTTCCAAAATTTTTCTTATAAGCAGTAGCAAGTGCTGCCTCCATAGCATCAAACACAAAATCTTTGCTAACTCCTTTTTCCTCGGTAATATGATTTAATGCCTTAATAAATTCTTTTGTATCCATACTCTAACCTCTTTCCTTACTTGATACATCTAGTATATAGGATTCCTCATAAGGATCTAATTCATCAATAATAGGATTAATAGTGTGCGTTGCCTCAACAATGGCATCCATATCAATTCCTCCTACTTTATCTAAAACAATCCTTAAAAAATAATAAGAACCTTCCTTTTCATAAACGATAGAATCTACCACCATATCTAATTCCTTTAATGGCCCTTCAATCGCTTCTTTAATCTTTTCTATCACGAATTGAACTCACCCTTTCCAATAATAAAAGCGGGAATTCCTGCCCACTTCAATCTGATAGTTGTATTATAACGCACGAAAATCAATTTGTAAAACAATTTTTCGTATTTTTCCCTTTATAATAAGAAAAAAAGACTATTGTAAGCCTTTTGGTTTCTGAGATAAAGATAGCACAAGTTCTCCTGCTTTCTTCGTCCCTTCCTTTTTTTCAAATTCTATATACTTTTTCTTTGCCTCATCAAAAGAAAGTCCAGCTTCATTATCTTCATAAATAATATGAGGATAATAAGGTTTTTCATCCAAATGTTCATTCTGCGTAATTTCAAGTGTTCTTCCACAAGCAATACACCTTAAATTCCAAACATTACAGTCCAACAAATCATCTCTAGAAAAGCCTATTTGATACCATACATGATGACATTGATTCTGAATTTTACACTTTGTATTTTCAATCTTCTCTTGCAAAGAATCGACATCTTTCTGATGCTTTCGATACTCACGAACACTAGGATCGGATTCTTCTAAAAAAGCCATCCTCTTTTTCTTTCCATCTCGAATTCTTATGAATTCTTGTAGTTCTTTTAATAACTCTTGTCTATTATAATCCATATACGATTCCTCCTAAAAAGTAGTATCTATTTTAGAAAGAATCAAATCTTTTGTCAAGAATTTTTATTTTAAAGTTCCATTATAAACCGTCCTCGAATCTGAAATTGAAATAAAAGCATTTTCTTCATAAGATAAAATAAAATCCAGTGTTTTTTTCATACTAGAGGCTTGCACACTTAACATCATCATCTCTTTGTCGTCTCCTTCACTATCTAAGTGAATCAGTGAATACTTATATCCTTTCTTCTTTAAGGCTTCAAATAACTCGGTATTTTCAGCATTCAAAATAACTTGTAAATTAACATAGCCCTTCATAAGGGCTTTAGCAATCAAAGAACCTAAAAGAGTACCTGTTGCATATCCTAAACTATAAGAGATTGGAATCCAGATGGAATCAACAGAAACTAAAAGAGCTTCCCTTGCAACTAAAAACCAGATAAATACTTCAAAAAAAGCAAGAATTGGCCCAATAAGAATCTTCCCTCTAAATAAAATATGTTGCCGAAACGTAGAAATAGAAACATCTAAAATTCGTGCAAAGAAAATCTTTAAACAAACCCAAATCATGAAAAACCTCCTCTATTTAGTTTGTTTAAAACAAATGATTTCATACAAAAAAGGAAACATTTCAAAATAGTCGTTTCCTTTTATAAAAGTTTAGAGTAGAGTTTATATAAATGAAAAATAAATTGTTTTTTGTAATAAAATCGTTTTATAAATGTCTCTTAATTCTTTATCACTTCCCTTTCACGATAATAGAGTACCACTTAATTGTGAAGTTTCTATGAAGAAAACATGAAAAAAACAAGTTCTATGAAAACTTGTTAATATCTGTGATAAACTTTGGTTCCTCTAAATCAGCAGTAGAGATAAAGCCACTTTTAGCTCGCAACACTTGAGGAATTCGATTCACTACATCTGCACACGTCAGTTCAACCGTTGCCGGAGAATCATTAAATACCTTCGTCGTAGGTTCTCCAAAAACACACCATTCGTTATAATCATTTTCACTAGGAGTATAGACCTTACCAATGCACTCCACTTCAAGCATAGTATTTTCTTTGGTAGTAGCCCTTACCACGGCTCTCATACCTCTTACACTTCCCTTTGGTAAATCTAATTCTAAAGTGTCACTATGCAAAGGAGTCTCACACATCACGGGAATACATTCTTGAGTTTGCTTTGTAATATGAAGTCCTAACTTATAAGCAAGCCAACCTACAACATTCCACATGTAACTTGGAAAGAAAGATTTTTGACTCATTAATTCTTGACGTTTCTCTTCACTTAAACCATTATAAGTAGCAATCTCTCTTTCAAAATCTTCTTTGGTAAGACCAGCCCCATGGGCCTTGGCTAAAGCAAGACCATAATCTTCTACATTATAAGAACTACTTCCTTTAATTTTTGTAATCTTTTGAGTAGAAGCACAGATATTAGAAATCATATTTCCCCAAAAAATATCTTGATATCCACAACCTACCACAGAAACATGATAAGCTCTTGCCAAACTATCAATCTCATCAAATACTTCTGGATTAGAATTCGCAGCAAAAAAAGCTTCTTCACAAGTAGTCAATGCATGAACTCCATTTTTAATACAAATTCTCAAAACATCTTTAATCTCATTTAAAAAACTCATGGTAGTAATAATAGCAACTTGAGGTTTGACTCTCTTAAGCAAAGCATCTAAACCAGCCACATCTTCGATACTCACTCCCTTATACTCAATATCAGCAACCTCACTAATATCCTTTCCGATTAATTTTGGACTTACGTCTACGGCTCCTACAATCTCCCCATTTTTTTCATAAACATACCGCATGATATATTTACTCATCTTTCCGCATCCTATTTGAACAACTTTTACTTTTTCCATGATTATCCCCTTTCTTCTAAATCTAAATGTTCTTCTAAAATCAAATCTTTAAACACTTCTTTAAAACGTTCAATCTCTTTAACTTTGACATCTTCATAAATATTTCTAGCATTACAAATTGCCTTATACACATGTTTAATCGATACCTTTTCTTCATTGTCATACACTGCATAGGTAAATGCATTAGAAAGAATTGTCAAACAAATATCAGGATATCTGGAAGCAACTTCATACACTCTTTTATACTCATCGGTCATTTCTACAATAAACTTCATAATTCTCTCTTTAACAAAATCCGTATAATCAAGCTTTATCCCCATCTGTTTTTCAATCTTAGGAAGCGTTCCCATCAATATTTTCACAACCGTTGGTTGATCTGCTTCTAATACATCAATCTTTTGAAAACGTCTCAAGAAAGCCCGATCTCTTAAAATATAAGCCTCATACTCTTCCGTAGTCGTGGCTCCAATCATCTTAATGGTACCACGGTCTAATCCTGCTTTTAACATATTTGCAAAATCAATTCCAGAGTTATCCGTCGTATTCTTATTAACAAGAACATGAGTTTCATCAATAAATAGAATTGTCTTCTCTTTTTGATTCAATTCTTTCACTAATAAATCAATTCTAGACTCGGTTTGACCATCACTGACCACTTCACCAAGAAGAGAGGTAACATTAATCTTAATAATCTCCCAGCCTTTCAAAGCATTAGGAACCATACCATTCTTAATACGATAGGCAATCCCTTCAACAATCGCTGTTTTACCAATACCAGGTTTCCCAACAAGCAAAGCACTCTTCTCAGGTGTCAAAAGGGTTAAAATGACTTGTTTAATTTCATTATCTCTTGCTATAGCAGGATCGGTAATATATTCTTTATTGGTTAAATTTTCTCCATACCTCTCAAGCATTGAAACATCCATATGTAATACTTCCATATAAATCACATCCCCATATAATTAAATTGTATCACAATCAAAAGAAAAATACGAGAAAAACAAGATTCTTTCTAAGGAAAATATGCATATAACTCTCCCATATTTTCATTATTATCATTTTTCATTATAAAAAGGTGAATTACTTCACCCTTCTACTAAAATGGTTCTATAATTTCTAGTGTGAAGTAGATTTTTGAAAATTTACGATAAACATTGGAGAAAAGAGGCATTTTTTTGATTAAATTTTTTAATCGCATTTTTTGCCTCTTTTTTAGTCTTTTTTTGAAGTCATTAAAAATTGA
>JAFUYX010000021.1 GCA_017476885.1 Bacilli bacterium
CAAACTATAATTTTGAAGTAGATTACCTAACAATTGTTATCTTAGTTCTTGCAGTGTTATTTGCATTCTTTGCCTGTGCAAAACTATTTGGAAAAGAAAAAGTAGATTATTCAGAATCTTACTTAGTAAAGAATAAAATTGCCAATAAGATTTCATGCAGTGATATTCCAAACGCATTACAAGGGACAAAGAGTTACATCTTTGTTACCAATGTAGGGACAGAAGAAGAATACTTACTAGAAAAAAAGATGGCTACAATCATTCAAGATAAGAAACTAAAAGATGATTTTTATGTCTATTTTTACGAAGATAGTTGTGACCCAAGTACCATGAAGTTAACAAATAAATTAGAACAAGTGCCAGCAATTCTATATTATCGAGACGGAACTTTAACCGAAAAAGGAATTCGTGAAGATAAGACCATGTTACAAGATGGGGATTTAGCTAGAATAGTAGATATCTATGAAGAGTAAAACTCTTCTTTTTTTTATTATAAAAAAGTGCTAAAATAAATACAGGGAGGGAAAGAATGTTAAATGTAGTATTATTTGAACCAGAAATTCCTGGAAATACAGGAAATATTATGAGAACCTGTGTAGCCACGAATACAAAACTTCATCTCATAAAACCCTTAGGATTTTCTCTAGAAGAAAAATATATCAAACGGAGTGGAGTAAACTACATAGATAAATGTGATTATCAAGTGTATGAAAATTGGGATGATTTTTTAGCCAAGAATCAAGGAACCATGTATTTTTATACTAGATATGGACATCAAACCCACGATTCTTTTGATTACTCCAACCAAACCGAAAACATTTATTTAGTCTTTGGAAAAGAAAGCACAGGAATTCCAAGAAGTATTTTAAAACCTCATTTATCTACTTGTGCAAGAATTCCTATGACGGATAACGTAAGAGCCTTAAATTTGTCAAACTCTGTTGCAATTGTTGTATATGAAGCATTAAGACAACAAAACTATAGGGATTTGTTAAGAGAGGAACCTCACAAAAGTAAAACATTTATTGAAGAATATGAAGGAGAGTAAGAATGCACTGTAAAAGATGTGGGAAAGCGATAGGTACAGATCGAGGAATCTGTCCTTTCTGTGGAGCAATGTTAACAAGCGACCAAATAAAAATTTATGAACAAGATAAAAAAGAAAGTATGAAAAAAGTAGAACTAATTACAGAAAAATATGGAAATGAGCATGTAGTTTTTGAAAGTAGTTCATCCAATGAAAATAAACTCATAGGAGTTTTAATTGTTTTAGGAGTATTAGTTCTATTAGCCGTTATAGCCCTAATCATTGTTTTAAACCAATAATCATCGAAATGATTTAGGAGTGGAGTAGTATGAAAAAGAAAAAAATTTTAGGAGTATTGTTAATAATACTATTTTTAGTCGTTATTCCAATTGTAGCGATAATTTTGCTTTGGCCAGGGTTTAGAACTCATACTTTTGAAGAACAAAAAACTTATATATATGGAGAAGATATTGTCCTTGATGCGGGAGATGTATGTTATGGAAATTCATTTTTGTGTAATGAAGTTCATATCTCTACTTCAGAGTGGGACCCAAAGAAACTAGGAGAACAAGAGATTACCTATACTTATAAGTATGAAGAGAATACGTTTGAAAGAAAACAAATCATCGAGATTCTTGATAAAGAAGCACCTAATATAGAAGTAGAGGAAAATCAAATCTTCTATTGCCCAAATAAAAAAGTATATGAATACCACTTAAAAGCCATAGATAACTATGATGGAGAAATCACAGATCAAGTAAAATCAACTTTAGAAGAAAAAGAAATGCTTTTTGAAGTAGAAGATTCCTCCCATAATAAAACGCAAAAGAGAGTAGAGGCCATTCAAAAAGATGATGAAAAACCAATAATTTCTTTAAATGGAAGTGCTCAAGTAAGTATAGAAGTTAATGGCACCTATCAAGAAAGTGGAGCCCTAGCAAGTGACAACTGTGATGGAGATTTAACCAGTAAAATAGAAATCCAAAACAATATAAATACAAAACAAGCAGGAGAATATAAAGTTATATATAAAGTAAAAGATGAGTTTGGAAATGAAGCGTCAATAAGTAGAACCATCTATGTATATCAGAAAAGTCAAACAATCATTCCAAACGGCAGAATTGTTTATTTAACCTTTGATGATGGACCAGGCCCTTACACTGAAAAATTATTAAATACCTTAAAACAATACAATGTCAAAGGAACCTTCTTTGTCACAGACCAAAACTTGAGTAAGGGATATGAGAACATGATTAAAAGAGCCTATGAGGAAGGGCACACCATAGGTTTACATACTAAGACTCATGATTATAGTCAAATCTATAGTTCCAAAGAAGCGTATTTTCAAGATTTATATGCCATTCAAGAGAAAGTAAAAAATCTCACTGGACATACTTCTTACATAATAAGATTTCCTGGAGGAAGTTCCAATACTGTAAGCAGAAATTATGATCGAGGGACTCATATCATGAGTGAACTAACCAAAGCAGTAGAAGCAAGAGGATTTGTTTATTTTGATTGGAATGTATCGAGTGGAGATGCCGGAGAAACCACTTCGACTTCAAAAGTAACATCTAATGTTATCGATGGAATCTCAAGAAGAAATCCAGCCGTAGTATTACAACATGATGTGAAATCTTTCAGTGTAGATGCAGTAGAAGCAATCATACAATACGGACTTTCCCATGGTTATCAATTTTTACCATTGACAAAAACAAGCCCAACCGCCCATCATGGAGTCAATAATTAAAAGACTTTCGCTTTTGAAAGTCTTTTTTAATCTCGATTGATAATAGCAAGTAAAATAAATAATACTACTGCAGCAACAATCACGATCAGAAACATATTGATAATATCTTGTGGCATATAATGAAGTAAAAACTCATTAAGATCATTCCATATTTTTAAAAAGAAATCTTGAATTGGAGTCCAAATGCGATTAAAAATTTTCCCAACATCTTCTTCAAGGTCTAAAATCAACACAGTAAATCCCTTTCTTTCTACAAATATTATAATATATACTTGCAAAAATCACAATAATTTGTTAAGATTATTTCATGGCGGAATTGGTGAAGTGGTTAACACGCCGGATTGTGGCTCCGGTATGCGTGGGTTCGATCCCCACATTTCGCCCCATTTATGAAAATCGTCGAAATTTTTCGACTTACAGATAGACTCAATTGCTAAAATTGAGTTTTTTTGTTCGAATTATATTATTCTAATAGGTCGATTTTTTTAAAATTTCTGACTCAAACACTTTTATAGGTCAATTTTTTGTAAAAAAACGACCTATAAATTATTATAGGTCAAGATTTTAATCTCTAAATAGATTTATATATCTTTCAAATGCAAATGCTTGATTTCGACTATAGCCAGTTATTTCAGTTAGCAATCCTGTCTTAACCATTGAATTAATAACAGTTTTTAGTGTAGTTTCTTTTAATCCACTTAATGCTAAAAGTTTTTTTCTATTGATTATTGGTTCTTGATATAGAACTTCAATTACCTTCATTGCGTTTTCTGGTCTTACTCCTAGAGTCAACGCAACTTTATTCATCTCCGCAGTAAATTCTACAACTTTTTGAAATTTTATTCTTGCATTTTTTGCTGTTTCAATAGTTGCTTCTAAAAAAAATTTAATCCAAGATATCATATCATTATTAGTTCTTACTTTTGTCAAATAATCATAGTATTCATTTTTATTTTTTTCAATATAATCAGAGATGTAAAAATATGGCTTTGTAATTAATTTCTTCTCCATTAAATATAGTGGAATTAGTATTCTTCCAGTTCTTCCATTTCCATCTAGAAAAGGATGTATAGATTCAAATTGATAATGTATAATTGCAATTTTTACCAAATCAGGAGTATTAATACTATCACTATTTATAAATTTTTCTAAATCAGATATCAAATTATAAATCTCTGAAGGGATTGGAGGAACATAGACAGCATTACTTGGTTTTGATCCACCAATCCAATTTTGACTTTTTCTATATTCTCCAGGATTTTTGTGTTCACCTCTAACACCTTTTAATAAAATTGCATGTAATTCTTTTATCAGCCTTGAACTGATTGGAATTTCTTTAATTCTTTTAAAGCCATAATTAACAGCATCAACATAATTTTTAACTTCTTGCCAGTCATCTCTTCTTTCTGGATTGATATCTGCTATATCAGATAAGTCCTCATCTATAGTAGTTCTTGTACCTTCTATTCTACTTGATTTGTTTGCTTCAACTTTTACGTGCATTTGTATAAAAATATCAATATTAGGTATTTGAGAAGCATAACCATCTAAGATTCCTAATTCCAAATTTGCTTTTGATAATAAAGTATTTAGCTTACTATCATTCCAAATCCAATCAACATTTATTAGACTTGGAATAAAAGGTTTATAATCATCAACTTTTATATAATTTCCTGACTTATAATCTTCTAACTTTTTCATAGTATAACCTCCTACTAATATTTTAGAAAATATATTTTCTTTTGTCAAAATATATGTTATATTTTAAGCAGTAATTGATTTATATCTGTTCGTAAATTGGGCAAATTTTTCGTATACGCGTTAAATTGAGGTCCATTTGGAAATATGAAAGAAACTTGAAAAGAGTTTTTTTTAATTGAATTAATTCCTTAGTTGGCAATTACTTATAAATAAAGGGATTAAAGATGATTGAAAAAAATCAACGCACTGATTTAAAAGGCAGAGCGCTGATTTTTTTTACTTAAATGTATCTTTTTCACAAATTTTCGCACTAAAGTA
>JAFUYX010000022.1 GCA_017476885.1 Bacilli bacterium
ATCCTGATGCATCTGTTCCTTTATCGATAACTGCAGTTGAATTTGGATCACTGCCTTCTACTATTTTAGCAATCGTTTCTGCTCCAGTAGGAATCTTTTTCTTAGCAACATTCGATACATACACACTTGCTTCAAATGTCTTGTTCTTATCTGCTAAAGTGTCATTTTCATCCATCCATAAATATAGGATATAGGTAACACTTTCTCCGTCATTTCCTCCACTTGTAGTGGCCCCTTTTAAGAACCCTTCAGCAACAATTAAAGATTCATTAATAGAAGAAGCATTGGGGAATGCCGATAAATCATCATTCATATTTGTTACAGTACCAAGATTAATACCTGACGTAGGTTTTGTCTCAGTACTTTTATAAATTGCATATTTAATCTTATCTTTAGTTAATGTATTACTCTTTAAAGGATTAATGGTAACTGCATACTTACTATCGGTAGTACAAGTATTTCTTACGGTAAAAGAATAATACACACCTCCGTTTAAGGCTTTAGTATCACTCATCGGATAAGTATTATTTAAAGAAATAGGACCTTGATTCTCTGCAAAATCAATAGAGTAACACCCTACTTCCGCGATATTCTCTCCACTTTCATATCTTGCTATCCAAAGAGCATAACTTTGTAATGTCATAAAACAAATTCCCATAGCTACCACAATTAACGCAAGCATAATCTTATATTTTAATTTCATCGTTCCTCATCCCTTACTCTTATAATAAGTATATACTAAAGTAAAACAAATCACAAGAAAATGTTTCATATCAAATTAAAAAGCGTTAATTATGTGTAAATTTACAAAATATATGTTACCACTGAATGCTCCTCTAATTCATCATCAATAAATTGACGATCAAACACCAAATGATATTTCTTAGCCTCACTACCTTGATTATAAATAACCACATATAAATTATCATCATTTTTCATTGCCACACATAACAAATCATCAGTAAAAGAACTCGTAAAAACTACTTTTGATGGTGTAGGAATGACACTTAAATGTTTTAAAAAATAATATATTGGCGTTTTAATATAATCATTTCCTTCTTCATTTAAAATAATAGGACTTTTACAATAATTATTTTTATGATTAGGTCCTCCATAATAATCTAACAGCAAATTCCAGTCAAACCAAAGATTCATTCCATGATTAATATTATTCATGATTTCTTTTAGATAATAGGAAGCATCTTTACTCCATTCTTCTTCTGAGTAAGAAGAATAACCACAACACATCTCAGACTCAACAAGTAATAGATTTGGATATTTCTCGTGAATCAAAGATAACTGCTCAAAATGTCCTCCAGAATACCAGTGAAAACAAACTCCAGCCACTTCTTCTTGGTTATTGTACAGTTCTTTAGTAATTCGATACAAATCTTCTTTATTATGATCCCATAGTAATATTTTAGTCTCCAATTTATGATGACTAAGTTCCGGTATGAAATAATCTTGAATAAATTCTTTTTGCTCTTCTATAGTCCACTCACAAGATTCCCATGTTTGACAAGCAAAAGGTTCATTTTGCATAGACATATAAGCAATGTCAATTCCTCTTTCTTTCATCTCTTGAATATACCGGATAAGATAACGAGCATAATTAGAATAATACTCTTTTTTCAAAGAATCACCTTGATATAATTTTTTCTTTCTTTTCCAAATACTAGGAGGAGACCATGGAACAGAAAGATAAGTAAGTTGTTTATAATCTCTTACCTGATAAAGCATAGGAAATAAGAATTCTTCATCCTTTTCTAAAGAAAAATCACTTCCATCTTTTTTATTCACATAGCTATAAGAAATAGGAGAAAAATCACAAGAACCAATAGGAAGCCTAATATAGTCATAGTTAAGTCCTTCTATAGAAAAATAACAATCTAACAATTCTTTTTGCTTTTCAGAAGTTAACTTTAAATAATTTGTATTAGAACTCTGTGTTAAAGCTCCTCCCATTCCCATCCATTCTTGTCTTTCTATGTCAGGATAGACTTGAATCACTTCCTTCTCTAAAGGTCCTTTTATAGGTTCCATTTTATATTTTTGTTCTTCAAAATACATCTTATTTTTAATATTAGTGACATACTTCATTTTTTACGTCTCCTTCTCTTCTTTATTATCATATCAAAGAATAAAAAAAAGAAAAAGAGATTTACTTGACTATAAGGAATTTCTTTTCTTTTTCTAATTCTTTTAAACTTTTCTTAGGAGTTGGAAAATCTTCAGGCATAGTTCCACCCAATTCTTCAATAGTATTACGAACTTTCTTCCCAACTTCAAAATGAATATCGCAAGACATCTTCTCACCTTTAATATGTTCTCTTTTTAATTTCTGATCTGTTTGGGATATACGAAATAGATTAGCGATTAATTCATCACTACCCATATTATCTAAAATGTCTTCTCTATATCTCAATCCTTTCCTTTTAGCAATATCATCTGCAGTCTCACCATTATACAAACCCTTATAACCTGCGTTATGAAATTTATCAAAGTTCTTAACACCAGCATTCATAGCAGTTTGATTTAAAGAAAGATTGCCTTTTTTAGTTAATGCTCTATTATAAAATCTTTTCTCATCTTCAGATAGAGATTCATAATCACTTTCTAAAATCTCTTGCTTTCTTGTTTGAATAGCAAAATAAGTTTGACCTAAAGCCACAATTTCTTTTCTAGGATCAGAATTCTGAACAATCAAATAACAAGCATACCTTGATAACTTGTAATCAGTGATAGTTCTAGTTGCATTTTTAGCAAGATGTATCATTTTTCCCACCTGGGAAAAATGATACTCAACACCACTAACACTATTCGTACAGGCAGTCTTAGCTGAATCGATAACATTAGAAAACTTATCCCATCTTTTATAACCTAGTGCCATCATAAGTTCTCTTGCATACCAAAATTCCATACCATTTTCATCCAAATGTTTAATGCTTTCAAAAACGCTTTCATTCACATCAGACAGTTTTGTTAATTCTTTTTTCATAAAATAAAATTCCTTCCATAGGCAAGCAAATATTACTTCGTCCTACGCAAAATATATCATACATTTGTTCTTGCGTCAAGCAATTTTCAACCAATTTGAAAAGCATCTACAAAATGATAAAAAAAGCACTGAATTATTCTTCAGTACTTTCATTTGTTTCTTCAGAAGAGAGTACATCTTCTCCAGATAAATCCATAAGATTCTCTTCTAAGACTTCACTAGCATCATCATCCATAAATTGCTTTTGAAGTTCAAGTTCAATGTCTCTATATTGTCTAGCACCTGTTCCAGCTGGAATAAGTTTTCCAATAATAACATTTTCTTTTAATCCTCTTAAGTAATCCACAGAACCTTTGATAGCAGCATCGGTTAAAACTCTTGTTGTCTCTTGGAAAGAAGCTGCAGAAAGGAATGAATCCGTTTGTAATGATGACTTAGTAATACCAAGCATAATTGGTCTTCCTTTAGCAGGAACTCCACCAGATAGAATAACTGGCTTATTTGCATCACTAAATTCTTTTAATGATACAGAAAGTCCTTCTACTAAAGTCGTATCTCCTGGATCTACAATTCTTACTTTATTAATCATACGTTTACAAATAATTTCAATGTGTTTATCGTTAATATCAACACCTTGTAATTTATAAACCATTTGAATTTCTTTTAAAATGTATTGTTGAGCAGTAATTGGGTCTGTCACAGCAAGTAACTCTTTTGGAGAAATAACTCCTTCTGTTAACTTATCTCCTGCTTGAACTTCATCATTCAAAGCAACTCTTAACTTCATATTGTAATTTGTTGTATGTTCTCTTGCTTCCACATCATTTTCAACAGTAATCTTATACTTACCATTCTCTTCTTTAATAACAGTCACTTTTCCACTAATCTCAGCAATCGTAGCTTTTCCTTTTGGATTTCTAGCTTCAAATAACTCTTCAACTCTTGGAAGACCTTGAGTGATATCATCTTCAGCACCAGCAATACCACCAGAGTGGAATGTACGCATGGTAAGTTGGGTACCTGGTTCACCAATCGATTGAGCAGCCATAATACCAACCGCTTCACCGGTTTCAACCATATTACCAGTAGCAAGATTACGTCCATAACATTTTTGACAAACACCATTGTCACATTTACAAGTTAAAGCACTTCTAATTTCAACTTTCTTAACTCCAGCTTCCGTAATCTTCTTCACTAAGTTTTCCGTTAATAATACATTCTTATCAACAATAACTTCTTTTGTCTCAGGATGAACCACCTTTTGAGCTGTAAAACGACCTAAAATACGTTCAGCAAGACTTTCAATCACGCTATTATCTTTTTCATTAACTAAATCAGTCACTTCAACACCATGAATAGAACCACAATCTTCTTCTTTGACAATAATATCTTGAACAACTTCAACAAGTCTTCTTGTTAAGTATCCTGAATCTGCTGTTCTAAGTGCAGTATCGGCTGATCCTTTTCTTGAACCATGGCTTGATAAGAAGAATTCTGCAACGGTTAATCCTTCTGAGAAGTTAGATGTAACTGGAATTTCAATCGTTGAACCATCTGGCTTCGCCATTAATCCACGCATACCAGCTAACTGAGCAAAGTTAGACATATTACCACGAGCTCCACTATTCATCATCATAAATAATGGATTATCATAATCATTATCCGCAACAGCCTTTAACTCTGTCTTAATCTCATCATTAGCACCATTCCATAACTCAATAACTTTATTATAACGTTCTTCTTCCGTAATCATACCACGTTTAAATTGTTTATTGACTTTATCAACAAGTTCACGAGTACGTTCAATAACTTCATGTTTCGTCTTAGATGGAACAATATCAGCAGCTGAAACTGTAATACCAGCAATGGTTGAATACTTAAATCCTAAATCTTTTAGTTTATCTAGGAATACAGAAGTTTCAGTTGTATGATAACGTTTAAATACTTGAGCAATAATGTTTTGTAAATCTTTTTTTACAAATGGTTTATTAAGAGGCATCTTACTAATAGCATCTTTAATATCGGTTCCCATTGGTAAGAAGAACTTATCCGGTGTAATTCCTTCAATATTTTCTTTACTACTTTCCGCAATATAAGGATAACTATCTGGTAAAATCTCATTGAATATAATCTTACCACAAGTCGTCACTAAATATTTATCCATTTGTTCTTGCGTAAATAATTTATGTTTAAAGGATTTAACAGGTAAAGCAATTCTTGTATGAAGAGTAATCTCATGTCTAGCATAAGCCATTTGTACTTCATTAGGGTCTTTATAAACCTTTCCTTCATGCTCTTCTCCTGCTTTTTCCATTGTAATATAGCAGTTACCAAGAACCATATCTTGAGATGGAGTAACAATTGGTTTTCCATCTTTTGGATTTAAAATATTTTGTGCACCTAACATAAGTAGTCTAGCCTCTGCTTTAGCTTCTTCAGATAATGGAACGTGAACAGCCATTTGGTCTCCATCGAAGTCTGCATTAAATCCGGTACATACAAGTGGGTGAAGTCTAATCGCTTTTCCACCTACTAATTTAGGTTCAAATGCTTGAATACCAAGTCTATGAAGAGTTGGAGCACGGTTTAACAGTACTGGATGTTCACAAATAACTTCTTCAACAACATCCCATACACAATCATCTTTAGCATCGATTAACTTCTTAGCCCCTTTAATATTATGAGCAAGACCTTTTTCAACTAAACCATGAATAACATGAGGTTTAAATAACTCTAAAGCCATATCTTTTGGAATACCACATTGGTACATCTTTAAGTTTGGTCCAACAACGATAACACTACGTCCAGAATAGTCCACACGTTTACCAAGTAAGTTTTGACGGAATCGTCCTTGTTTACCTTTTAACATAGAAGATAAAGATTTCAATGGTCTATTTCCAGCACCAGAAACACTTCTTCCTCTTCTTCCATTGTCAAGCAAACTATCTACAGCTTCTTGAAGCATACGTTTTTCATTTTGAACAATAATGGTTGGAGCACCAAGTTCAAGTAATTTCTTTAAGCGATTATTTCTATTAATAATTCTTCGATATAAATCATTCAAATCACTTGTTGCAAATCTTCCACCATCAAGTTGAATCATAGGTCTTAAATCTGGTGGAATAACTGGTAAAGCTTCTAGAATCATCCATTCAGGTTTATTTTTACTTTCTTGGAAAGAAACTAAACAATCAAGACGTTTTACAAGACGAATTCTCTTCTGTCCCGTTGCATCTTCTAACTCTGCACGAATGCTTTCTACTTCTTTATCAACATCCACTTCATGTAATAATTCTTTAATTGATTCAGCACCCATCCCTACTCTGAAACTATTTCCATATTTTTCATAGTAAGCACGATACTCTTTATCTGATAAAGTTTGTTTCTTCTCTAAAGGAGCATTTCCTGGATCTAGTACAACATAAGAAACAAAGTATAATACTTCCTCTAAATCCCTAGGACTCATATCAAGGACAAGTCCCATTTTAGAAGGAACTCCTTTAAAGAACCAAATGTGAGAACAAGGAGAAGCAAGCTCGATATGTCCCATTCTCTCACGACGAACTTTAGACTTCGTAACTTCTACTCCACAACGATCGCACACAACATTTTTATATCTTAATCTTTTATATTTTCCACAAGAACATTCATAATCTTTAGTAGGTCCAAAAATCTTCTCGCAGAATAATCCATCACGTTCAGGTTTTAAGGTACGGTAATTAATCGTTTCTGGTTTCTTTACTTCTCCATAAGACCAAGAACGAATTTGTTCAGGACTAGCAAGCCCAACTTTAATTCCTTTAAAATTGTTTACTTCTATCACGATTACTCACCCTCCTCTATATCCACCATATTATCTCCAGGATATTCTAAATCATCTAAACTATTTTCTTCAAATTCATCTTCCTCAGAATCTTCATCTAATTCTTCTTCAGACTCTTCATTAGGTCCTAAAATCTCTGTTACTGGTTCTTCTTCCTCACCAATTTCATCAATTTTAATGAAATCTTCTTTATCTTCCTCTTGTTCAATTTCTTTTAATTCAAGAACTTGATCATCATTATCAATAATTTGAACATTTAATCCTAAAGCTTGGAATTCTTTAATTAATACTCTAAATGATTCTGGTACACCAGCTTGATTTACTGTTTTACCTTTGACTAAAGCTTCATAAACTTTAACACGTCCAATCACATCATCCGATTTAATGGTTAAAATCTCTTGTAATACATGAGCAGCACCATAAGCATACAATGCCCAAACTTCCATTTCTCCAAATCTTTGTCCACCAAATTGTGCTTTACCACCTAAAGGTTGTTGAGTTACTAAAGAGTATGGACCTGTTGCTCTAGCATGCAACTTATCATCTACCATGTGGTGTAGTTTAACCATATACATTACACCAACATTAATCTTATGTTCAAATGGTTCACCAGTACGTCCATTAATTAAGGTTACTTTACCATCTTCACTCATGCCTGCTTCACGCATTTCTTCGTGAATATCATCAAGGTTTGCACCATCAAAGACTGGAGTAGCGTACTTAACTCCTAATCTCTTACCAGCCATACCTAAATGAACTTCTAAGATTTGACCAATATTCATACGAGATGGAACACCAAGTGGGTTAAGCATAATATCAACTGGAGTACCATCTGGTAAGTAAGGCATATCCTCTTCTGGTAATACCAAAGAAATAACACCTTTATTACCATGGCGTCCACTCATTTTATCTCCAACTTGAATCTTACGTTTTTGAATAATATATACACGAATAATTTTAAATACACCAGCAGGAAGTTCATCACTATTTTCTTTGGTATAAACTTTTACATCATGAATAATTCCACCTGCTCCATGTTCTACTCGTAAAGAGGTATCTCTGACCTCACGGGTCTTTTCACCAAATATGGCATGTAATAATTTTTCTTCACTCGTTAATTCTTGAACGCCTTTTGGAGTTACTTTACCAACTAAAATATCCCCGTCTTTTACTTCTGTACCAATTCGAACAATACCAGTAGAATCTAGATTTTTTCTAGCTTCTTCACTAATATTTGGGATATCTCTTGTAATCTCTTCTGGTCCTAACTTCGTATCACGACATTCAATTTCATACATTTCAATATGTAGTGAGGTATAAACATCATCTTTGACAAGTCTTTCATTTAAGATAACTGCATCTTCATAGTTATATCCATTATAAGTCATGAAAGCAACCGTCATATTCTTACCTAAAGCAAGTTCTCCATTTTTCGTACTTGGACCATCTGCTATAACCTGTCCAGCATGTACTTTATCTCCCTTATGAACAATTGGAATATGGTTCGTACAAGCTGCCGCATTGTTTCCTTCGAAATTAGCTAAGTAATACGTGTCTTTTCCTTTTGCATTTTTAACAATAATTTTTTTACTATCGGCATATTCTACCACTCCATCGGCCTTAGCAACGACAGTAGAACCAGAATATCTTGCAGCCACAGCTTCGACTCCAGTACCAACAATTGGAGCTTCACTTTGTAATAAAGGAACGGCTTGACGTTGCATGTTAGAACCCATCAAAGTTCTATTTGCATCGTCATAGTTTAAGAATGGAATACAACTAGTTGTAATAGATACAACTTGACTTGGAGATACGTCCACATAATCTACTTGATCACGAGAAACAATCACGTTATCTCCATTATAACGAACAATAACATTATCTTCGACAATCTTATTTTGATCATCCAACTCAATATTTGCTTGAGAAATATAATAATCTTGCTCCTCATCTGCTGTCATATAATGAACTTCGTCCATAATAACAACGCCATTTTTAACTTTACGATAAGGAGTCATTAAAAATCCATATTCATTCACTTTAGCGTATCCAGCTAAAGATGTAATTAAACCAATGTTTTGTCCTTCTGGTGACTCAATAGGGCAAATTCTTCCATAGTGGCTCGCATTGACGTCACGTACGTCCATTCCTGCTCTTTCTCTTGATAAACCACCAGGTCCTAAAGAAGACAAACGTCTTTTATCGGTTAACTCTGCAATAGGGTTAATTTGATCCATGAATTTTGAAAGTTGAGATGAGCCAAAAAACTCTTTTAAAGCCGCAGTCACAGGTCGAATGTTAATTAGAGATTTAGGCGTAATATCTTCCATTTCTTGAGTAGTCATTCTCTCACGAATAACTCTTTCCATTCTTGACATACCAATTTGGAATTGTTTTTCGATTAACTCTCCCACTTGTCTAACACGTCTATTTCCTAAATTATCAATTTCATCAGTATTACCAATTCCACACTGTAAATTAAAATAATAGTTTACAGAAGCAATATTATCTGGAATTGTCAAACGTTTTTCTTCTACACTTTGATCAACACCAATAATAGGAACAATCTTATCTTTATTAACTTTATCATAAACATGAATTTCTTGAACCATATCATAAGAATCTAATTCTTCATGAATTTGAACTTTATGAAGTCCATAACCAGCAGCAAAAACAGGTTTCATTTGTTCTAAAACATCTTTTGTAATTTCAGTTCCAGTAGCAAATAAAACTTTACCACTCTCATCTTTAATATCCTCTGCTAGAACCGTTCCCACTAAACGATCACATACATTTAATTTTTTATTAAATTTATATCGTCCAACACGTGCTAAATCATATCTAAAATGATCAAAGAAACGCATAATCAGTTGGTTTTTAGCAGAATCAAGTGTAGCTGGTTCTCCTGGTCTTAATTTTTCAAAAATTTCAATTAATGCTTCGTCTGTATTTTTGGTACTATCTTTTTCTAACGTATTTAAAATGTACTCGTTTTCCCCAAATACTCGAGTAATATCTTCATTAGAAGACAAGCCTAACGCTCTTAAGAAAGTCGTAACAGGAACTTTTCTTGTTCTATCAATACGAACGTATACAACATTTCTAGCATCAGTTTCAAACTCTAACCAAGTACCTCTGTTAGGAATCATTTCTCCAGAAATCACCCTACGTCCATTCTTATCAATTTCTCTTTTGAAATAAACACTAGGACTACGAACTAATTGAGAAACAATAACACGTTCAGCACCATTAATAATAAAAGTACCTGCATCTGTCATCATAGGCATATCGCCTAAGAAAATCTCTTGTTCCTTAACTTCTCCCGTTTCATGAATAAACACACGTGCTTGAACCTTTAAAGGAGCCGCATAATTAACCATTCTTTCTTTAGATTCCTTAATGGAATATCTAGGTTCATCAAAAGAATAATCTCCAAAATCAACCGTTACATTTCCTGTAAAACTTTCCACAGGAAAAAGTTCGTCAAATACTTCACGAATTCCTTCGGTTAAGAATTTTTGATAACTTGTCTTTTGAATTTCAAGCAAGTCTGTTAATTCCATTGTGTTTTTACTTTTTGAAAAACTTCTTCTTTGAGTGTAATCACCAAATTTTTTTAGTTTATAAGCCACAATCTCACCCCATCCAATATATTTTTTGCTTAAAAATGCATAAAAACTAACACGCACCCAATTTATAATTTTAACACAAATAATTTTTGTGTCAATTCTTTTCTAAAACTTTTTTGATAATCACCCAACTTTTTAATATACCCAATCAATTCTATTTCAGAGTTGCTAAAACAACATAAAATCCCTTGGATTTTTCCATCACTTCTAAATGATAATGATTCTCAATTTCTTTCATAATACTTTTAACCCCTTGATCTTTTCGAATAACAAACCATAATTTTCCTTTATCGTTTAAAAAATGACTCGCGTCTCTTAAAATTTTTAAAACAACACTTTTCCCTGCTCTAATTGGAGGATTCGTGACAACCATATCATACTTTTCTTTAACATGGTCATAACCATCGCTAATAAACACTTCTCCATCCACTTTATTCTCTTTGATATTTTTTTCAGTTAAATGAATAGCTCTAGCATTGACATCCACCATACTGACCCGAGCATGAAATAAACTTCCCAAAACAATTCCAATAAAACCATATCCACATCCAACATCTAATATCGAAGATACCTCTTCTGGATAATTTAAAATCGTTTCGACAAGCACTCGACTTCCATAATCAATTTTATCTTTGGAAAACACTCCTAAATCACTAAAAAAAGTGAAAACTTTCCCCTTGTTTTCATACTGAATTGTACGTAACTCACTACGCATTTCTGAATTATCTGTAAAATAATGCGCCAAAAAATCACCATTCCAAACCAAGAACAACTTATATCCATTTTATAAAAAAAGAGTCTTCCTGTCAAGACTCTATTGCATATGATTTAATTTGTCTCCTTAGAAAAAAACAATGAACTCTATCCCAATGAAATGCAACAATACGAGATTAGCAATCTAAAGGAAAGAACTTCCCGATTCTTACTTTTAGCTTCATAAAAAAACGATTATTTCATAAAATCAAAAAGTTCTTCATACTGAAAAATACTTGAATCAAACAAATTTCACTCACACTTTAGAACCCGAAAAGATAAATCATTAGCCCAAGTCTTTTACTTTAACAACAATTAGAAAAGAACTCGCTAGAGTTCTTCTTTCTGATATAAATTCTGATAAATCTTATTCTTTTTTAATAGTTCTTGATGCGTTCCCTTACCAGCCAACCTTCCTTTATCAATCACATGAATAACATCGGCATCAATGATGGTTGATAAACGATGCGCCACTATAACAATTGTATGATCTTTGGCCAACTCATCAATAGTCTTCTTAATATATTCCTGTGATTCATTATCTAAAGCTGAAGTAGCCTCATCAAATAGAATAATCTTCGTATTTAAAAGTAATGTTCTAGCAATGGCAATTCTCTGCTTTTGACCACCAGATAAATTAACCCCGCCTTCCCCAATAATCGTATCATACCCTTGATCCAATGACATAATATACTCATCAATGTAGGCTTTTTTACAAACACTTCGGATTTCTTCTAAAGTTACATTCTCATTCACAAGTTTAAAATTTTCTAAAATACTCATATTAAACAAGAAAGGACTTTGAGAAATCACCGAAATTGTACTTCTTAAACTACGATTAGATAGTTCTTCAATAGGAACTCCATCAATTCTTATAATACCATCAGTGGCATCAAAATAACGAAGCAGTAAATTGAATATTGTACTTTTTCCATTTCCACTACGCCCTACAATGGCATTCTTCTGATCAGGTTTGATTTCCATACAAAGAGAATTCAACGTATTTGCCTCTTTCTCACGATAACGAAAAGAGACATTCTCAAAAGAAATCATTCCATGAGGATTCTTTAAATCCACAGTTCCATAATGTTCATCTTGATATAAATGATTTTGTAAAATTTCATCCATTCTTTTCAAAGATACAACAATTTTATTATAGTTAACCCCAAAAGTACTAATATTTTCAACAACATCATCAATTCGCCAAATACAGTTTTCAATAACAATAAACATAGAGAACGGAATGACTCCATTCATAAGTAACTGTCCAGTCGTATACAAAATAACAAACTGCATCACAAAATACGCCAAATTACAAAAAGAATAATAATAACGTTCACTTTTATGAATATTAGATTGATTAAAATACAAAGAATCTAAAACATCAGAAACTTTTTTTTCAATGATTTTAACAATTCCTAAAGCTTTGATTTCTCGAATACCACTGATATTTTCAGTAGCCATTTTAACATATTCGTCACCTTGCTTTTTAACCTCCTCTTGACTCTTTTTAATTTTTGGATAGTAATAATTGGATAAAAATCCCATAATTATACCAAGGACAATTAATTCTAAAAGCAAAACAAGCGAAATACGAAGAGCAATAATTACAATTACAATCACAACGATAGCTCTACAAAGCAAATTAATTAGCGTAGAAAGCAATTCCATAATTCGTTCTGGATCAGAATGAAGTCGATTAATAAATTCTCCTACTCCAATATCTTCAAATGCAATGGCAGGAAGTCGATCAATTTTTTGATATAAATCTTTACTAACGCTCTTCATAAAATAAATTTCTAAATCGTTATAAATAGCCTCTCTTGGAAGTCGTAAAAATGTAAAGAAAATAATATAAATCATTTCATAGATTCCTAGATAAATCACAAAATTCAACGATTGAAACGACGTTAATGCTTCAATTGCAAGTCCCCAAAAATAAATTCCAACCAAAGAAGGAACATAGGACAATATAACAAATAATATATAAGCACCAAGTTTCCACTTAACATCTTTCATATACCGATAAAAGACTTTAAAATAAACAAGATTTTTCATAACTCTCACTCACCCTCTCATCAAAAAAGAACTACTATTTTTTAGTAGTTCAAAAAAGGTAAATCTAAGATTACACCGTAAAGATTAGCAAAAACCAAGGATGGCCTTTACACCTACTAAAAAATATAATAGAGAAAATAATTTTTCTTTACTTGCCATGACCATGGTCTTCACTCCTTTCTTTAAAAATTCATGAAATACTATAGCACGTGAATAAAGGTGCGTCAAGTATTTTTAGTTGACATGCTTTTAAATTTGCATTTTTTAAAATTTAAAGTATAATTAAGACAGGTGAAAAAAATGTCAAAATATTGCTCTGATTGTGAATATTTAAAAGAAAAAGATAAAAAATGCGATGGTATTTACAAATGTTCAAAAAACAAAAAATACGTCAATGCACATATGCCTTGCTGTGACAAATTTTCATGGAGTTATTCTAGATCCAATGAAGACAAAGATAAATTATATGAACTAGGTGCTAAAAAAGAAAAAGAGATACCAGACATTTCCATAGGATATATTATTGGATGGGGACTAATCTTAATCGTATTAGTAATCGCCTCCTTATTTGGAGTATAAAATAAGCAGAGAAACTATTCTTCCGTTTCTCCGCTTTTCATTTTAACAAGAACTTCTCTAGGTTTGGAACCATTTTGAGGTCCTATAATTCCTCTTTCTTCTAACAAATCAATCACTCTAGCAGCTCTATTATATCCAAAGCGAAATCTTCTTTGGATTAAAGAAGCACTAATCTTTCCTGTTGAAACGGCAAATTCAACAATTTCATTATACATAGGGTCATCATATTCTTCAACATCACCACTAGAACCGGCCATATGACTTTCTTCTGCACTGGCATTCATTAAAGTCTCATCATAACTTGCCGTTGCCTGAGCACAAACACTTTCAATCACTTTTCGAATTTCATCATCAGATACATAACAACCTTGAATACGAATTGGAGTATTTTGACCCATTGGTAAAAATAACATATCTCCTTTTCCAAGTAATTTTTCAGCTCCAGGAGTATCTAAAATCGTTCTAGAATCAATTTGAGAAGCAACAGCAAAAGCAATACGCGATGGAATATTAGCCTTAACAACTCCCGTAATAACATCAGTAGAAGGCCTTTGAGTTGCCGTAATCAAATGTATTCCAGCCGCTCTAGCTAGCTGAGTAATTCTCATAATGGAGTCTTCTACTTCTTTTCTAGCTGCAATCATCAAATCCGCCATCTCATCAATAATAACAACGATATAAGGCATTCGAGGAAGATTTGCTCCTCTCATATTTTCTTCATCGATGGCTTTATTATAATCATCAATCTTTTTTACATGTTTATCTGCAAATACATTATATCTTCGATCCATCTCTACCACAATCTTTTGTAGGGTTGCTGAGGCTTTCTTTGGATTGGTAACGACTGGGCATAGTAAATGAGGAACTCCATTATAATTAGAAAGTTCAACTTGCTTTGGATCTACTAAAACAAGTTTGACTTCATCAGGACGATAACGCATCAAAATAGAAATAATCAAACTATTGGTACACACCGATTTACCAGAACCAGTAGAACCAGCAATTAGTAAATGGGGCATCTTGGTTAAATCAGTAGAACGCGCTGCCCCCATAATATCTTTTCCCAAAGCTACTTGAATTCCTGAGGTTGCATTAACCATTTCATTACTAGATAAAATCTCTTTAATTTTCACTGCTGAAATAGATTGATTTGGAATTTCAATTCCAATCGTACTCTTTCCGGGAATAGGAGCCTCAATACGAACCTCTTTCGCAGCTAAAGCAAGAGCAATTTCTTTATTAATGGATAAAATTCGACTAACCTTTGTTCCACTTGGAACCACGACTTCAAATTGAGTAACACTAGGTCCCATATGAATATCCACAACTCTTCCAGAAATTTGAAAATCTTTTAAAA
>JAFUYX010000023.1 GCA_017476885.1 Bacilli bacterium
ATTTTTCAACTCTTTTCTACTTTCTTATACATTTATGGTATCACATTTATTGTTTCGTTTCAAGAAAAAATCAAAAAAAGATGTATGTTTGACACACATCTTAGTTATTATTCTTTAAGAAATCTAAAGTTTTTCTCATCTTAGAATCATACATGATGACTTCTTCACTACCATACGCTTTTATTAACTCTTCTTTGGTAATTCCATAGTTTTTAGCCATTTCTTCAGCATCTTTATCTGCTTCTTCTTTAGTTACTTCGATTTTTTCAGCTTCAGCTACAGCTTCTAGAAGATAACGATACTTAATTCTCTTAGTAGCTTCTGGTTCCATATTCTTATGCATATCTTCATGAGATAATTTAGAGAACTGCATGTATTGCTCCATAGTAATTCCTTGCATTTTTAATTGTTCTTCCATTTGATGCATCATTCTATGTACTTCATCATCTAACATTTCTTCTGGAATTTCAATTTCCATATTTTCAGATGCTTTAGACAAAACTTCTTCTAAGAAACGATCATCAATTTCTTGAGTCTTTCGATCTTTAATGACTTTCTCTACTTCAGTTTCTAATTCTTTTGCATTGGTAACTTTATCATACCCTAAATCTTTAAAGAAATCTTCATCAATATCAGGTAATACTCTAGTTTTAATCTCATGCAATGTAACATGAAATTTTACTTTCTTACCAGCTAAATCCTTTACATAATCTTTAGGAAATTCTAAATCTAAATCTTTTTCTTCTCCTACTTTCATTCCTACTACGCCTTCTTCAAATCCAGGAATAAAGGTATGAGACCCAATTTCAAGAGGAAAGTTTTCTCCTTTTCCACCCTCTAATTCTTTTCCATCAACAGTACCTAAGAAATCAATGACAGCAGTATCTCCATCTTCTACCTTACCTTCATCTTTAACTCTAATTTCAGCAAATTGTTCTCTTAAATGAGAAATCTCTTTTTCAATTTCTTCTTTAGAAACATCTGCCTTTTCCTTCTTCACTTTCAAATCTTTATACTTACCAAGTTTTACATCAGGTTTACCAATAATAGTTAGTTCAAATTCAACAGATTTTTCATCAACCTTTTTGACATCAAAAGATGGTTCTACAGCAGGTGTAATTTTAGCTTTTTTCATTGCTTTTGAATATGCATCGTCTGCAACAGCATTCATTGCTTCATAAAACAAAGATTCAATTCCAAATTTCTTAATATAAATATCCTTTGGAACACTACCTTTTCTAAAGCCATCTACATGAACTTCTTTAACTCTTTTTTTAAATGCCTTATCTAGAGCTTTACTCCATTCTTCTCCTTCAATTTTAATTGTTACTTTTTCAGTATTTTTTGCCATAATCAAAATACTCTCCTTCCATCACCTAGATATTATACCTAAGTTCATTTCATTTTGCAAATACTTTTGACTTTTCTACTATTATTTTTGCTTCCAAACATTTGTTTTTATTCTATAATGTGCGTAAATGTTATATTTCAGAAAGGTTCATATTGATATTCAAAAGAATCAAAGTCAGTATCATAATTTAAATGTCATTTATATCTTTGTAATAAAAATAATAAAACCCATTGATTTTTAAATATAATTCTGTTATAGTAACAACTACTCAAAGGGGAAATATGCATCATTTAGATAATGAGGGGGTTATTTAAAATGCAACTAAAAACAATTTATGAATTACTATGTGATTTTTCGGAAATCGAAATCAATGTCCTAATTCAAAATCTATCTGAAGAAGAAAAGGAATTAATTCAACTTAGATACGGAAACGATTTGCATAATCCAATTACTTCAGATTCATGGACAAGAGAATTACATAATAAGTTCTATAAATCATTGATACCAAAAATGAAAAAAATCTTATACACAGAAAAAGTAAAGAGTCTAAATAAAATGAAAGCACAAGCTAGTACAATGCCGCAAGATGTACTACAGTTATTAAAAGAGAAAAAGAATCACTACGAAATCTGTAAAGAATTAAACATCAATTATGAAGAACTAAATCGTCTACTATTGCAACTTAAAAATATAGGATTAACTTTTACACGAAAATATTATTCGAACGGAACCATAAGAGAAAGTCTTATTAACAACATATTCCATATGAAACTACAGACGCCAAATCAGAACAAAACCATCATTACTGATCCAAAAGAAACAAGCACGAGATTTCTAGTAATATCTGACTTACATTGTGGTAATCTTTATGAAAGAAATGATTTATTTGATCGAGCATTTAACTATTGTAAAAAGCGAGGAATTCATATCATTCTTTGCTGTGGAGATTTTTTAGATGGTACTTTTACAAGAGGATGTCAACTCATTCCGGATGTATATCAACAATTTCAATACTTTATAAAAACCTATCCTTTCGATCCAAAAATCATTACCTTTGGCGTAGGTGGAGACCACGATGAAAGTGGATTAAAACACAAAGCACTCAATTTTATAAAATTTTGTGAGAATTACAGACCAGACGTTGTCATTGGTGGATATAACAATACCATAATACAAATTAAAAACGATAAAATACAACTCTTTCACCCGATACCATCTGGACAATTATTAAACGTAGGTGCTTCCATTATCTTACGTGGTCATCCTCACAAATACAGCGTAAAAGTTGAAAATCATATATTAGATATTACAGTTTCTACACTCTCTAGCATAAAGCAACCACTTCCAACCGCAATAGAATTAAACGTAGATTTTCAAAAGGGTTATTTTAAAAAATCCTATATGAAACAAATATACTTTGGACCTGAAGATATCATTCTAAGTGAAGTCGAATTTGATGATTTTGACATGTCAAATAAAAACACAAACTTTGTTAAAAATATAGAACCTTATAAAAGTAGTCCACAAAGAACATTAGAAATAAAATAAAACGTATCACAAAAGAAAAAATTGAAGCATTCAAATCTTCAATTTTTTTATTTAATGATTACTTTATAACCATCATTATCTTCATCTACATAAAGGATTGAATTAGGTTTTATATTTTGTTCTATCATAGTCTTAGCAAGTAAAGTTTCAATATATTTGGTAACATATCTTTTAATAGGTCTAGCCCCAAATTGAGGTTCAAAAGACTCTTCGATGATTTTTTCTCTTGCCTTTGGTGAAATCTCTAAAGTAACTCTTTTTTCTTCTAGTCTTTTAGAAATCTCAGAAAGAATCTTATCTAATATTTCTCCTACAACTTCTTTATGCAATGGATTAAATACGATAATCTCATCAATACGATTAATAAATTCAGGCCTAAAGTTTCTCTTTAATTCAGATAATACCTTTTCCTTAGAATTGGTCTCATCCTCTAAGATATATTCACTACCAAGATTACTTGTCATAATAATAATGGTATTTTTAAAATCTACAGTTCTTCCTTGAGAATCGGTAAGTCTTCCATCATCTAAGATTTGTAAAAGAATATTAAATACATCTTTATGAGCTTTTTCAATCTCATCAAATAATACAATGGAATAAGGATTTCTTCTTACGGCCTCGGTTAACACTCCACCTTCATCATAACCGACATATCCAGGAGGAGCCCCAATAAGTCTAGAGACATTAAACGCTTCCATATACTCAGAGCAATCAATTCGAACCATATGTTTCTCATCGTCAAATAACTCATACGCAAGACTTCTAGCCACTTCGGTTTTACCTACTCCAGTAGGTCCCAAGAAGATAAAGGAGCCAATCGGTCTATTTGGATCTTTCATGCCACTTCTTGCTCTTAAAATAGCCTCACTTACTAGTTCCAAGGCTTCTTCTTGGCCTTTTACTCTTTTAGAAAGTCTCTCCTTCAAATGAAGTAATTTATCCTTTTCTGTACTAACTAATTTAGCCACTGGAATATGAGTCCATTTGGAAATAATACTAGCAATTCCCTCATCATCCACAACATCAGATAAAATTTTATTTTCACTTGCCTTTTGTAATTCCTGTAGTTCTGCTTCTAAAGATGGAATCACCCCATGAGCAAGTCTAGCACTTTTCTCTAAATCATAATTATTGGATGCTTCTTCTAATTCATACTTCGCACGTTCTAATTCAGCTTTCTTATCTTTAATCTTATCCTTACTTTCTTTTTCTAATTCCCATTTTTTTCGTAAATCACTTTCTTTTAACTTCAATTGTAATAAATCCTCATCAATTTTAGAAAGTCTTCCCATCGATAATTCATCTTTTTCTTTTTTTAATGCTTGTCTTTCAATTTCAAGACTCATAATTTTTCTTGTTAATTCATCGAGTTCAACAGGAACGGAATCTAATTGCATCTTAATCGTAGCACAAGCCTCATCCACTAAATCAATAGCTTTATCAGGCAAGTAACGATCTGTTATATACCGATTCGATAAAGTAGCAGCAGATACTAAAGCACTATCCTTAATAGTAACCCCATGAAATATCTCAAACCTTTCTTTTAATCCTCTTAGAATCGTAATGGTATCTTCCACAGTTGGTTCTGAAACCAAAACTTTTTGAAACCTTCTCTCTAAAGCTCCATCTTTTTCTATGTATTTACGATACTCATTTAAAGTAGTTGCTCCAACGACATGAATCTCACCTCTAGCCAGCATAGGTTTTAACATGTTAGAAACATCCATTGCCCCCTCTGCTCCAGAACCTACAATCATATGAATTTCATCAATAAACATGATGATATTACCATCACTTTCCTTGACTTCCTTCAAAACGGCTTATAATCGTTCCTCAAATTCTCCACGATATTTTGCACCAGCAACCAATGCTCCTAAATCCAGTTCCCAAACCGTTTTATTCTTTAATGAATTAGGAACATCTCCAGCATTAATTCTTTGAGCAAGACCTTCTACAATGGCTGTTTTACCAACCCCAGGTTCTCCAATTAAAACGGGATTATTCTTACTCTTACGAGATAGAATACGAATCACATTTCGAATTTCTTCATCCCTTCCAATAACAGGATCCACTTTATGATCTTTGGCATTCTTTGTGATATCTCTACCATACTTTTCTAAAACATTTTTTAACTCTTCTTCTTGATTTGGATACATCCTAATACACCACCTTTCATAAATTCATAGGTATTATACCTCATCATTTAGCACTTGTCAAGGAAGAGTGCTAATTTTTAAAAAAAAGAAAACCTAACATCAAGATGAAATCCATGTTAGGTTAGTTCTTATCTAAATAATCCAGCAATACCTTTTTTACTCCTCGATATGGAAGATATGCACAATTCTTCCGATTACTTTGTTTATAGATTTCATTATACACATTGGCTTCTTTTAAAATTTCTTCATCATATTCTTTTTCAGAAATCATATTTTCAAAATTTTCGATATAATGTAAAGCCTCTTCCACCTTCATACCAATCAAATTCTTTATCATAATAGATACCGAAGAAGTAGAAATGGCACAAGCTTCTCCATGAAAGTAAATATCTTTAATTACCCCATCTTCAATATCAGTAAAAATATCTAAATTATCAATACAAGAAGAATTGGCAGTATTAACTTTAATATAGCCCTCTTCTTCTCCATCTCTTCGATGTTCTGGCTGCATATAATGTTGCATAATAATTGCTCTTTTTGTTTCTTCATCCATATTATAACATCTCTCTTACTATTCTTTCCTTATCTCGTAATAAATCAATTACAGTATCAATTTCTTCTTTCGTATTATAAAAATAAAAACTCATTCTTAAACTATTGGTAACCCCAACTTCATTTTTTAAAATCTTAGCGCAGTGATTTCCAGCTCTAACACATACTTTATACTTATTCAAATAATAGGCCACATCTTGGGAAAAAATTCCATCCACATTAAATGAAATAATTCCAGAATCAGATTCCAAATCTAAAATATCTAAATGAGGAATATGCATCATTTTTTCAATGGCATACGTTCTTAGTTCTTGTTCAACCTCATGAATTTTTTTCATTCCTATTTTTTCAAGATATAATATTGCTTCTCCTAGCCCTATGACTCCAGCAATATTTGGAGTTCCTCCCTCTAGTCTAGTAGGAAGTTCTTTTAATTCTACTTCACTTGCAGAATCAAAAGATTCATTCATTCCTCCTCCATAGTTTTGAGGTTCCATTGCTTCTAATAATTCACTTTTTCCAAATAATACACCAACTCCAGTAGGTCCACACATCTTATGTCCAGAAAAAGCCAAAAAATCAATATCTAAATATTCTACATCGACAGGAACATGAGGAACCATTTGAGCCCCATCACAAACGACAAAAATATTATTCTCATGAGCAAACTCTGTAATCTCCTTCATAGGTCTAGCATCCCCAATAACATTAGTAACACCAGCAATAGAAATGACTTTTGTTTTAGGAGTAATACTTTTCTTTACATTCTCCAAAGTCACATAATGATCTTCATCCAAAGAAATATACTTCACTACAATGCCTTTCTTTTGCTCCAAAATAAACCAAGGCAACACATTAGAGGCGTGTTCACTTTGAGTTATTAAAACTTCATCCCCTGGTTCTAATAATGGTGCAAAAAAGCCAAATGCAATCATATTTAAACTCTGTGTAGTTCCACTGGTAAAAACAATTTCTTCCCGTTTCTTAGCATGAATAAAATTTCTCACAATTTCTCTAGCATTTTCATAAGCCTGATCTACTTTATAGGAAAAATCATAATCTCCACGATGAGCATTAGCAGAATAATTCTCATAATAATCTTTAATTTTATCAATCACACATTGAGGTTTTAACGTCGTTGCCCCATTATCAAAATAAATATACTCTTGTCTTAACATTGGAAAGTCTTCTTGTTTCATAAATAATCTCCATCCTTTCTAGACATCGATTCCACAAAACTTTTTCGAATCAATCTTTTGGCTTGTTCCTCTTGGATCCCACGAGATTCTAAATAAAAAAGAATTTCTTCGTTAGTCCCTGCAACTGTCATATTATGATTTGCTTTGGTATCCTCACTATCTACTAAGAGTTCCGGAAAGCAAACAATACTCCCAGGATACTCATTTAAATAATGAATATCTTCCAAATAAACATTTCCCTTGGTACTTTTTGCAATAGAACCCGTTGCCTTTAACAAGACTTTAGAATTCTCTGAAGTCGCAATCCGAAATTTTATTTCACTCTCCGAATAATTCTTTACTTGTTCATGAAATATTTCTAAATGATTCTCCAAAATCGCATACATCCCAAAATGAAAAATCAAATGAGCATTCTCATGTAAAATCAAATGGATTTTCCCATGAACAGAAGAAATCTCTTGAGCAATACAGATCTTTACTTTAGAATCATCATGAATAATCCATGTAGTTTCAAAATATGAAATCGGAAACAAAATCGAATCGAGTTCAATCTCCCCAGACAGTTCTAACGAAGTTTCTCCAGGGGCGATTTCCAACACCTCTAGATTCTCGTTTAACTCACAATGGTTGTTCAATACTAGTTTATTCATGGAATCCCTCTTTCGACTCCTCATTTGTCCTAGTAAAAGAAGAAAAACCAGACACTTCAATTTCTTTAGCTAAAGAATAGTCCCCTATTTTAACAATCTCCCCTTGATTTAATATAACAATCTTACTAGGTTTTAAAATGTCAATTAACTTTTGTTGATGAGTAATCAAAAGAAGTGTAGCCCCAGTCTCTCTTTGATAATCTCTCAAATTTTCTCCTACTACTTTTAAAGCATCCACATCTAATCCGGAATCAATTTCATCCAAAATGACAAAACTAGGTTTTAACATCCACATCCCAAAAAGTTCATTTTTCTTTCTTTCCCCACCGGACATTCCTTCATTAATATTCCGGTGCAAGAAGGATTTAGGCAAATCCAATTTTTTTAACACCTCATTACACTGCTTATTAAAGGCAAAAATATCCACTTTTTCTCCTTTTGAAATCAAAGCAGTTCTTATCATTTCAGCATTTGTAATTCCTTCAATCTCTACTGGAGTCTGATTAATATAATAAATCCCTAACATCGCAATTTCACTGGTAGTCAGATTTGTAATATCCTTGTGATTGTACAAAATTTGACCCTTAGTAATAGAGTAAGACGGATGATGCATCAAAGCCTTGCATAAAGAGGACTTTCCTGCCCCATTCGGTCCCATAATACAAACTGTTTCACCATCGAAGATATCAAATGAAAGTTTTTTTAATAATTCTTTATCTCCAGTTTTCACCGTTAAATCACGAAATGTCAACATATGTATCACCGCCATCATTATATAAAAAAAACGCAGAAAAGTCCACGTTATTTTTTAACAAGCTGCCTTTTTGGTACAAACGGCTTCATTTTCTTTAACGCATTCTAAAGTACATTTGATTTGATTATACATATCACTTTTCATATCATCAGTGATTTGCATATAAGGATCGGTCAATTTTTTACTAATACCAGTCGTTAAAGAATCTACCGTTCCATTGACTACACTCACAATATTAGGTGCGTAAATTCGTTTTTCATGAGTATCCACCTTTTTATGATTCTCATCTTCTAAAGTATACTCCTCTAAGACTTTATCAAGAAGCGTTAAAAGTTTTTGATATCCTTCACTGCCTTCCTTTGTAGTTACTACTTTCCCATCTTGTAATTCTTTTTGATCCCGTATTTCTGACACATCCACATAATAAATCTTGCTTAAATGAAGATCTTTTGCTACTTCCATTAAAGTAGGAAGAACACTTCTACACCAAGGGCAACTTTTAAACCCAAAATAAATTGCAAAGGTTTCCTTCTTTTCAATCCGACTCACAATCTCCTCTGCAGTTTGATACACAAATGGATTATTAGAATCAATTGAAAGAACTCGAATAACTTTCCCATCAGAAGTTTCTTTTCCATTTAAAGATTCATATTCTTCTTTAAAAAGAATGGCATCACTCTTTTTTTCTTCTTCTTTTTTAGAAGAAAAAAAGAAATAACTTCCAACAATAGCAACCACCAAAACGATGGCTCCTATCATAAACAAAGTATTTCTATTTTTCATTATTTAGATTTCCTTTCTTTAGATGTTAAAGAGAATTTCTTTTCTAATTGATTAAAACGATACGTCTCATAACCAATAATTAGAGCAGTAGCCAAACCCGTAAAGAGAAGATTCCATAGAATAACGCTTCCGCTTGTAGTATCTTTTCCCTGTTCCGTATTCTTTTGCTTTGCTTTTTCCATCTCAGCTAATACATCATACTTATCTTTACTATCATATAAATCTTTAATTGCTTTTTTAATATCTTCATCATAATCAGAAGCATATCCTTCAAACACTTGATCTCCTATGATAATAAACGGAACTCCACCAGCTTCTTTATCTAAGAACTCAGCCACTTCTTTCATTAATTTCTTATTATCAGAATTATTCCAAACTTCATAAGATACAACCTTAAAATATTTTCCATAATCAGAAACAATACTATTTAAAAAAGTTAAAAATCTTCGACAATAGCCACAACCTTTACCACGAAACAAATAAATTATGGCTTGATCATCACTTTCTTTATAAGAACCTAAATTGGCCTCAATTTCTTCCTCTTTTAATGCTTGTTCAAAATTTAATGTTTTATAAGAAGCAGCTTCTACAGTTGATACACCAAATACAAACAACGCAACAAAGGCAATGAATAATCCTCCTATTTTTTTCATACTATACTCCATTTCCAAACATATTTTACAATGTTTTTTCCTCTTTGACAACTTTTTTAATGATAGTTCTCTAAAAAAGATTCATGCACTCCATCTTTACGAGTCCCTAAAACACAGTTTAAATTCACATTTTCTAAAGCTTTGAAAATATTATGATCAATACTATCATCAATGCCTCTTAGTTTCTCTATCAATTCTTTCATTTCTTGTCGTTTACTACCTGAAGCATCCACACTACAAGTCTTAGATAATGGACAACCACAATGAATAAATTCTAAATGATGCGCTTGAGCAAACGCCCGAATAGAAGCTTCTTTGACTTTATATAAAGGTCTAATAAGTTCTAAGCCCTCAAAATGATCACTCTTTAACTTTGGCATCATCGTTTTAATTTCAGCTCCATAAAAAAGAGAAAGCAAGGTGGTTTCAATCACATCATCAAAATGGTGTCCTAAAGCAATTTTATTGCATCCCAGTTCTTTCGCTTTATTATATAGATGTCCTCTTCTCATCCTAGCACACAAATAACAAGGATTTCCCTCTGTTAAATGAGAAACTACAGGAAAAATATCGGTTTCAAAAATTTCAATAGGAACATGTAAAATCTCAGCATTTTCCTTAATTTTCTCTAAATTTCCATCCAAAAAGCCAGGATTCATAACCACATATCTTACCTCAAACTTCACTTTTCCATGTTTTTGTAATTCCTCGATGCATTTAGCAAGTAAAAAAGAATCTTTTCCACCACTAATACACACCATGATTCGATCCCCTTCATTGATTAACTCATAATCTTGAACAGAAGACACGAACTTCGACCAAATATTCTTCCGAAAACGAGTAATAAGAGACCTTTCAATTTCTTGATAACGTTCCATCTTATAAAACTCCCCCATACTCATAGCCAAGATTCTCAACTGCAGCCTTCAAATCCTCTACCAAAACTAGTTGATTCTTTTTATAAAAAACGGTAACTTCTTTTTTTTCCAAATTCACTTTCACTTTTTTAATACCATCAATAATGCATAGAGCTTCTTTGACTTTCTTTGCACAATGTTCACATTTCATTCCCTCTACTTGAAAAGTTAATTGTTCCAAAAACATAATGCATACACCTCTTTTTCAAGTCTTATTGTAACACAAAAAAAAGACCCACTCAATAAAAGTAGGCAAATATATCATAAATAGGATTTTAATTCTTCTACAAAATTTTCTTGCATCGTAACATATTCTTTAATAATATCGCGAGTCTCAGAATTCATCTTTTTTTGATTGAGGATTCTTCTTCCTTCAATCACCCCCATATTTACCCCTTTGAGTAAAAACTCTGCAATATGAGAATTACTAATATCGGTCATGGTTTCAAATTGAACTCTCAAATCCGTCATCATTTTATTTAGAATACTGGTATCATGTGGCTTTCCATCATTATATTTAGAATAAACCCCTTCAATTTTCTTAGTAATTCCATCGTAAGATTCATATTCTTTTTTTAAAAGAGAAAGGAATTTATGATCCTCAACTTTTTCCATAACATAAGTCAAAGCATCTTCTCCCATACATGCTCCTTTATGAATTTCATCTAGAGCATTGATATTTTCTTGCATCATTACCATCTCCTATTTTTAGGATAGACCATCTCAAAAAATTTATGCTATCTTTTTGAAAGTTCCACAACTTTTTTCCATAATAAAGGTCCAACAATGCCATTGACATCAAAGCCATAATCTTTTTGAATTTTTAAAACACTAGCTTCAGTAAGTTCATCAAAAACGCCATTGACTCGAACCCCTGGAATAGACTTATCAAATTTACAAATAGCAATTAAAAACTTTTGAAATCTTTTAACATCTTTCCCACTCATTCCTCTAGTCAAAAAATAATCCGGATAAAGTTCTGAAACATAATCTTGATATTCTTTTGGAAAAGACTTTAAAATGTTATCATAAACATCGATTAAAACTTTAAAGTCCGCATACGTAAATATTCCCGTCACAGGAAGTTGATACTTTTCTTGAAACGCTTTCACCATTTCAATTGTATTATTCGTATAAATAGAATTAGTCTTTAATCGAGGGATATCAGGATCTAAAAAAGCAATCGCATCCAAAAAATAATGAATGTATTGTACCTCAATACCTGTATCTCCATACTTTAACTCATCATTATATAAAAAAGTAGCTTCATCTTTCGTAACTCCTTCTCCATACAAATCACTTAACTTTTTAACACTCGTATAAATATATTTAATCTTATACCAAGTTCCCTTATCCACTACTCCAGTCACCGGTAAAGAAAAAATACTTTGGAATTTTTTGACGGCTTCCTTTGTTTCCTCATCATAAATACCAAGAGTAGTAGAAATACCAGGAATTGCAGGATAGTTTTTAGAAATTCTCCGCAAATCTCTTTGCATCTCTAAAACAGGATTGCCAAAACTTCCCAGCGTTAAATCAAATCCAGGATAACTAGAACTTCCCTCACCTACTGGAGCATCCATCTTAATAGAAATATCATTTCCATAATAGGTTTGAAGAATCTGCAACGGAGTTTTTCCCTGACTAGCTAAAGTCACACTCCCCCATTGACTTAATCCTGAACAAGTTTTATTTCTTCCATCACAATACGTTGTAAAATAAGGCTGAACTTGATTTCCTTTCACTACATAGTTATTAAAAATATCATCGACAATAACATCAATATTTTCATAGGTGGAACGATTTTCTGTATAAGTTTGATCATAGGAAGGATTAGATGTAATATCAAATTGATATCCCTTACTAGGATACCACTCATTATAAATACGGTTTAAAGCAAAAGAAATAATAGCATAAATATTAGCAATTAAAGCATTCTTTGGCCAAGTTGGATAGAGTTCCGAAGAAGCCACATTAGAGATGTACTCCGTAAAAGGAACCGTCACATTTCTAGCAGCTTCATCTGGCTTACCTAAATGCACCGTAATTGTATTTGGAACAATAGGATAACGAACCGCCACGATTAAATATCTTCCTGTCTTAAAGTAGGAGGAACTATATGAATCGTTTGAACAATACAAATTCCTGGATAAACATTGACATGATAAATCTGCATGACTTGATCCTTACTTGAAGTCGCTTTAATCTCATAAACTCTTTTACTTGGAATCACTAAATCATCCCCATCATTTCTTGGAGCCGCTAACACAATCTTGTCAATCACACCAGATTCATTAGTAAATCCATCAAAAATAATAATCTTATTATCATCAAAAATGGTACTAACTTCCACTTTTAAACCTGCCACTGGAATAGCCTCAGAAGCCGCATAAGCCCGAATTCTAAGTCCTCCTTTTTCAGGATTTTCACTAACAAATTTTTGATATAAACTCGAAGCCAAAAAATCTTTATCAAACATCGAATAAGTATTCATTCTCATCTTTCCTTTCTTAGATTTTTAAAACTTGACCCACCGACAAAAGATTCGATTTTAAATTATTTTTTTTCTTGATTTCTTCTACACTAATATTAAATTTTCTTGCAATGCGATAAAGACTATCTCCTTTTTGAACAGTATAAGTCTGAGTACTGATGGCACTAGGAATCTTTAAAATTTGACCAATACTAAGGGTATTAGAAGTCAGGCTATTTTCTTTCTTTAATTGCTCTACACTACTATTAAACTTCATCGCAATGGAATAAAGACTATCCCCCTTTTGTACCGTGTAAAACACACTATTCTCATCTCTAGGAACATAGGCCTCACCAAAACATTCTTCCACCTCTTCAAGCACAGTTCGAATCTTTAAATTTTGACCAACGTTTAATGTGTTAGAACCTAATCCATTATCCGCAATAATCGTTTCAACAGGAATTCCAAATTGTCTAGCAATCGAATATAAACTATCTCCTTTTTTTACCTGATAATTAATATAACTTGGTAACACCATTTCCTCACTCTTAAAAAACATTTCAGGAATTCGAATCACTTGACCAACTTTTAAATCCACACTAGTTAAATGATTAATATCCATAATGGCATCTACACTAGTTTCATATACTCTTGCTATCGAATATAAACTATCTCCCTTTTTTACCGTATATAAAAACATATTATTGGGATTGGTTCCTGAAGAAGATGGAATTTTTAAGACCTTACCCACTGGTAAAACACTTCCATACACATCATTTAAACGAGCAAGTTCAGTAACAGATACCCCAAATTGATTACTAATTCCCCACAGAGTATCACCTGCTTTTACTATATAAGTTTGATTCAATGATTTCACCTCTATAGTATTATATGCTTTGTTAAAAATAACTATACTATCTCTCCATTAATTGGATAATACCTCTCATAAAAAAATGAATCAAATCATTTACTATAGACTATCATCTTGAAATGATTCATAATTAATTAAAATATAAACTAGTAGGATAAGAAAAATAATATAACAACATACGTTTTCCCTTATAAAATAAAGAATTGTGTATACACCATTCTTATTTCGTACTTACGAAATTCAACCTACTTCGTAGTTTGATATCAAGGAGGATTATTAAATAAATCTTTATATTATGAGATATCAAAATATAAAAAAAACATCCTACTACCTAATTTTCAGTTAGATTTTATAGAATAATAAAAATTATTTTAAATTAAAATTAATATTCTTTGTAAAAGAAAATTACTATTGATTATCTTATTTTATGAATTTCATTTTCTGAATCTTGTGCCAAATTTGAAAAATCGACTTGCTTAAATCTTCCTCCTAACTCTGACCATGCTTTTTCTTCTTCTGCAATTTTTAATTGATAATCAGTTAAATTAATAACATTGCCATCCAGTAATGCCGTTAACTGTGCGTTTTTTGGCAATAATTGTAATTGATTAATGCAATCTTGTAATAATTGTTTATATTCTTCATTACTCAAAAAACCTTTTTCAATAATAATACTATGTATTCTATCAGGTTCACTATTACATTTTTCAACAAGATTCCGATACCATAACGCTTTAGTTATATCATTTTTCATAAACATTCCTCCTATATATAGGATAAAACAAATTTATATTAAAAGCAAATTTTTTCATAGAAAATTTATGGCAATTTATGGCATAAGACATAAGAACAAAATTGTATATTTATAATTTAATACTCATTATTTCCCATAAAAACTGTATCACCTGCTTTTACTATATAAGTTTGATTCAATGATTTCACCTCTATGGTATTATATGCTTTGTTAAAAGTAACTATACTATCTCTCCATTAATTGGATAATACCTCTCATAAAAAAATGAATCAAATCATTTACTATAGACTA
>JAFUYX010000024.1 GCA_017476885.1 Bacilli bacterium
TAAATCACTACCTTATATATCAATAATACCACAATACACAAGATAACACAATGTAAAAATTTAAAAATATTGACAAAATAAAGCCTAGATAATTTCTAGACTCAAACACATTTTAAAGTCAGTCAACTGCAAAACTCGGGATCAATGTTTGATACAATTTTTTTGTAATAGAGAGTAGGGATACTAATGAAACTAGAAAGTTTTAAAGAAGACAATAAAAAAAGAAAAGGAATTTTAATATTTACGGTTGCAAGTATTCTATTACTTGCAGGAGTATTCTTTTACACCTCATTTGCAGTCTATGAAGACATCAAAATGTTTAATATCATCTCAGGAACCATTCCAGATATTGGAGAAGCCTTATATGTCTATCACTTAGAAGATGGAACCATTACCACTCAAGCATCTAAAGTAGTAGGAATGGTTCTAAAAGAAGAAGGTTCAACTTGTACTTATGGAGTAGTTCCAAAATGGCAAAACAACCAAATTGTCTTAGATAAAACAAATGCGACTAATAACTCAAGTCAAAAGATAAGATGTGATTTATTCATGGTAGAGGATCCTGCTGCGAAATCACTACAAATACTAGCAAATTTAAATCCGGACTATACACCATCGACTTCAGATAAGTGTTTGAGTGTGGACGAGAACGGAATGATAATTGCTCCTTATTCAACCATGAGTGATTCAGAAACTCCAATCATCTGTACCATGGAAGATGATTATGGAACGTCTTACTACCTAAGAGGAAATCATCAAGATAACAATGTCAAGTTTGCTAACATGTGTTGGAAACTCATAAGAATTACAGGCACAGGAGGATATAAACTCATCTATAATGGAGATTTAGACTCTAACGGCAAGTGTACTACTGCTTCAGGAAACCACACAGGATTTACAGGACAAATCTTATCTTTAAGTGGTAATAAGGTGTATGGAACATCTTACACTAAAGAAGGAACAACTTATACTTTAAATGATACTTCTACAATGAACTGGACGAGTGATTCAAGTAACATCATAGGAAAGTATACATGTAACAGCACAAGTACAACATGTACTACTTTGTATGTAGTAACAGGAGAATATAGTTCAAGTCAAGGTTATGCTTTAAAACTAGATCAAAGTACCAATTATGCTCAGATAGGAAGTAGCGCGTTTAATTACTATAATTCGACTTCTAATAGTACCGAATCTGCATCTCCTGCTATAGTAGGATATATGTATAATGATACCTATCCAAATAAAAGCAAAAGTTTATCTTCAAATACCAATAATTATTACTATGGAGAGACATTTACCTACACAGAAGGAGCAGAAAGACCTTATACTTTAAATAATACAGTACAATTTGCAGATATCTCAGATAGTACAAATCAAACATCCTTAAATACGCATCATTATACCTGCTTTAATGCAAGTGATAGTACTTGCAGTGAAATGTATTATATTTATTATTTAAATGGGACAACACCATATTATATCAAACTTAATGGAAATGAAACGGGACCACAGGCTTTAAATAAAATGGTAAATAATAACGATATCAATGTAAAAAATAGTCATATCAAAGGAGCGATAGATTGGTGGTATGAACAGAATCTAAAAGGTACAGCATATGAAAGTAAATTAGAAGATACGGTGTTCTGTAATGACAGAACCATAGATGACCTAGGAGGCTGGAGTGAGACAGGAACTTTAGGTAACTGTTTATACTTTAATGGAAGAGAAAGTAAATATTATTTAAAATGTCCAAATAAAAGAGATGCGTTTACCGTAAGTGATGGAGCAAATGGAAATACCAGTTTAACTTATCCAGTGGGACTATTAACTACGGCAGAACATAGTTTAACAGGAAACTATACAGTGAATAAAACCGGAACATATTATTGGGCTTCTGCTCCTTATTTCTTCGACTACTACGATGCTCGCGAGATGGACGTGAACTCTAGTGGCTATTGGAGCCTCCACAACAATGTGCGCAATTCGAACGGGGTGCGACCAGCGATTTCCTTGAAACCTGGCACAAATTTTAAAGAAGGAACCGATGGAAGTGCAAGTAATCCATACGAAGTGGAGTAATGTGATAATTTAGAGGTTTGTGCCAACCAACTATGACACATAGCAAATCCCAGCGAAAACCCTTTCGCTGGGCGAAATAGAACTAGAGCATAGTGTAACCTGTAGGTTGTGTGAAATCTTTGAAAGATAACTCGCGTACCTTCAAACGGCTTTGAAGAAAGTGTATAATCTAGTGACTTTCTAAGTTTTTGCAAGTACTTTTTGTAATTCTTCTTTAAAGCAATGTAAAATTAGCGTAAACGTTAAATTTGTGCTTTTTGAGTAAATTAGCTAGACTAAAATAAATAATTAGTCTAGCTAATTTTGTGTTTTAACTATTGTCTGAAAGGGGAGATAGGTCATGGAACCAGTAAAATATCCTGGGCTTTTAAATGATATCTTGTTTAAACATGTATTTTCAATTAAAAAGTGGAGATAATTATATAATCATGAAACCACTTATTCAAGTTATATTTGCTAGGAATGTTTCTAAAGACTTAAAAATTTCGAAAGATTTTTTAAGACATTTTCATATCTTAAGTGAAAATGGGGAGTGTTATCATAGTGATGATTTTCATATCTATCTCATCCAAGTTCACAAGTTAGCAAAAGAAGGCTATAATGAAAATATAAGGCTTTTAAGGTTGATGTCTATAAGGAATAAACCAAACTCAAGAGGAAAATGCTCGTAAGATGCTTGATAAAGGCTATTCTTTCGATGACATACAAGAAATTACAGGATTATCAGAAGAACAAATTAAGAAATTATCATAATTATTTAAAAATGCAAATAGAGTAGAAACTATTTGCTTTTTTTGGACTACAACATTTTTATGCTTTAAATAAAGGGCTGGAGTAACTTTTTGTATCGAATTTTTATCATATCAAAGGAAATCTGCGATTTTTTTTGTATATGTAAGTAGAAGGGTAAAATGTCCTTCTTAGAAAGGAGTTAAATTATTAATCTACTTATTGCATCATAGAAAGGAGAATCAAAGGGTGATTGCAGAGGAAAATGGATTACAACAAATACTTGAGTTTAATAAGAATATTACAGCCCAAGAAATTAGAAAAGAATATGAAGGGATGAAAAGAGAAGAGGTAGAGTTTCACTCTCCAATGTCGGATTATGTTTTAAAGACAATTCTATTAATCGGGAGTAAAGAAGCAAAGAAGTGTATCTATGATGTCCTATCCTATGTCTTAAAAATGAATTTTGAAGGATATGAACTTTCATTCAACGAAATTCCTAAGATTAGTTATGGGAGTATTGCAAATAAAATGGATTTACATTTTGTGAGTGAAGACCACTCTAGTCATGTTTTAGTAGAGATTAACCCAAGAGATTTAGAGACAGTAAAGAATCGAAATTTATCTTATCTACTTAAAATGGGAGGAGAGTTCTATAGTTATTTAAAAGGAAACTTAGAAGAGAAATATAAGATTCCTATTAATGTCAAACTCGTCAACCTCAATAATTTTATTGATGAACAATATCAAGATACGTTGACTTTGAACTATCAAGATTTTATTGCCACACCAAATTTGTTAAATAAATCGATTGATATTTATAACTTATACCTACCAAATTATGAAAAAATGGTGTATACTGATGTTAATGAAGACGTGAAAAAGACCATTGCTATGTTGCATGCAAACTCTTATGAAGAAATGGAAGAGTTTGTTCAAGATTCACTAGGAAGAATGTCTTTGTACTCGATTTTCAAGAAACTGGGAAGGGACGTGAAATTTATGGTATTTCGATTAGAAGGGGAAGAATTAGAAGCGTTTAATGCATCCGTCAGATCAGAACTCGAAGATAAAGCAAGAGAAAAAGGCTTAGCCGAAGGACGAGCTGAAGGTAGAGAAGAAGGCAGAACTGAAGGCAGAGCTGAAGGTAGAGCAGAAGGTAGAGCAGAAGGTAGAGCAGAAGGCAGAGTTGAAGGAATTGAACAAACTCAAGAAGAAACTGCGAGGCGTATGTTACAGGATAAGATGTCACCAGAAGATATTGCTAAATACACAGGTTTATCTATAGAACAAATAAAAAATTGGTCATAGAATAATTCTTTTTGCTCTGGTGCTATACGAGAAAAAAAGGAAATTCTAGGATATAGAGTTTCTTTTTTTCATACAATGAAATAGGTGATGTGTATGAATCTATCCGATTTACAAAGAAAAGATATGGTAAGTTTAGTAAGTGGTAAAAAACTAGGAAGAATCGTGGATGCCAAAATGGATGAGAAAGGTTTAATTGAATTTTTCGTGGTTGCAAATAAAAGACTGCTATTCTTTTGGAAGAATCCAGAAGAAATGAATGTTCCTATTACAAACATGAAAAAAATTGGCTTAGATGTTATTTTAGTTGATTTATAAGGATATTTTGTAGTATCCTTTTATTAGGATAGAAGGAAGCAGTAAGATGAAGATACAAATTGTGTTAACCGATTATATATTAAAATTTATGTATGGAGATCAAACATTTCAAGATCAAAGATTATTATCGTTAGAAGTCATGAAAAAAGCCTATCAAGAAGGATTATACTTTATATCAAAAAAAGAAAATATAGAAAGAATAGTAAAGAAAAAAGAATTTAAAAGTAAGAATATATTTGCCTTTGCTGGTATTCCAACACTAGAAGAAGCGGCTTTAGATTTAAGTGTCTTAAAAGAACTATACGCGATTAAAATGTTTTTCCCTTATGAAGTTCTTGCTGATTTTTCTTATGATGAAAATAGTAAGACGTTAAATAAAAGAGTGAGGGAACTTCCTGAATTGCATCA
>JAFUYX010000025.1 GCA_017476885.1 Bacilli bacterium
CGTTGCCATCACGATGACCCTTCAGATGCACCACCTGCTGTCTCTGCCTATGGGCTATGAGACTGACGGGCTGATATATGTCGAGGCATGAGGGAGTAGAACCTTCTTCATTCCATCTTCATTTTTAAAAGGAACCTTTGATGACTTTATTCAAAAATACAATAACATGGTTCCAGGGCCTTTTATTTTAACGAAGGATTTAATAAAGCAAAACCCTGATTTAAAGAGATTTTTAACCTCATAGAAAGTGACTTCTCAAATCATAAAACTTATCATTGAAAAATATGATATAGTAATTTCATGGAAAATAATAAGTTGAAAAGGTGATATCATGCAAAGAGAAAAAGAAATTTTAAAAGTGAGTAAACAAGGTATATTTATTAATCTAACTTTAGTCGTATTTAAAGCAATCATAGGATTTCTAAGTAATTCCATTGCAATTATCCTAGATGCGGTAAACAATTTAAGTGATGCGGTGTCTTCGCTCATTACGATGATAGGGACAAAATTAGCTGGGAAAAAGCCCGATAAAAAACACCCTTATGGATATGGAAGAATCGAGTACATTACTTCAACCATCATAGGAATCATCATTTTTATCGCGGGATTTACGTCTCTAAGAGAATCTTTAGATAAAATATTGAATCCTGTAGAAGTGGATTATCAAATTCCTTCCCTCATTATTATTGGTGTGGCTGTCATTGTAAAATTCTTCTTTGGAAAATATGTTAAAAACAAAGGAGAAGTATTAAACTCATCAAACTTAGTAGCATCAGGAACAGATGCGTATATGGATAGTATCTTATCTTTTTCGACTCTAGTAGCCGCAATGATTTATATGTGTTTTCATACTAGCCTCGAAGGTTATTTAGGAGTTATTTTATCCATCTTCATTTTAAAGTCCGCCTATGACATCTTAAAAGATACTTTAAATAGCATTTTAGGAGAAAGGGCAGACGTTTCATTGACAAGAGACATCAAGAAAAAAATTACCCAATTTGAAGAAGTAGAAGGAGTCTATGATTTAGTTTTACATAATTATGGGCCCACTGAAATGATGGGATCAGCGCATATTCAAGTGAGAGATGATATGACTGCCAAAGAACTTCATGCACTAACCAAAAAAATCCAACTACGAATGTACAAAGAATTTGGAATCATATTCACCATTGGAGTCTATGCTTCCAACACCGATAAAAAAGAATATAGAGAAATCAAAAAAAAGATTCAATCCTTGGCAAGCAAACATAAAGAAATATTGCAAACCCATGGTTTTTACGTCGATGAAGAAGCACGTATTATCAGCATCGATGTGATATTTGATTTTGAAGCCAAGAACCCTAGTGCTATAAAATCAGAAATAGAAAGTACTTTAAAAAAAGAATACCCAATGTATCAATTCTATATTACCATTGACATCGATTATAGCGAATAAAAAAAACTCGGTAGCAACAAATACCGAGTTTAATTTTTAATTTGGTGGGCTGTTAGGGATTCGAACCCTAGACCCACTGATTAAGAGTCAGTTGCTCTACCAACTGAGCTAACAGCCCACATCCAAACAACATACAAATTATAGCATTCAATGATAAGAAATGCAAGTAAAAACTAAAAAATAGCACAGAAAAAAACGAAAGGAAGATTCCATTTCGTTTATTCATTGATAATGTTTTTAATATTATTAATAAAATCATTGATAATAGTAAAATAGGTATCATTGTTTTTGCGGTTTTCTTCGGTTAGAGTATTCATCATATTGACAACAACTGTTTTGGCTTGCGCATCTTTCATCATTTCACTGATAAGATCATTGACTGCTTCGGTATTTTCGACAAGAATATATTTATAGACTCCAGAATTAAACTGTCCTTTTAAGGTATTTAAACTTGCGGAGTTTTGCTGATAATCTTCCAAAGAAATGACTTCAAATCCATAATTTTCCAAAAACTTAAATACATTCGAAGAAACAATTAAAGTGTTTTTACCTTTTGCTTTGGCAGATTTCGCAGCACTTCTTAACTCAGCATCTAAAATCGATAACTTTTCTTTCAATTCATTGTACTTACTGGTAATCTCTTCATTGGTATATTTTGTCCCAACTTGCTCTTCAAGACTATTTTTAATGTTTGTTGCAAGCATCAAATAATTACTAGGGCTTAACCAAAGTTCTTCCATACCATAAAGATATTTCAATCCATAAGCCGCATCAATCACTTTCATCTTTCGATTGGCATTGATTAAATCTTTCGCAAATTGTCTTTCTTTTGTCGTCCCATTATAAATAAAAACTTGTCCCTTACTAAAATTCTCCATTTGCTTCTCTGCTAAAGTATATTCTTCCACATCCGTACCATCGGGATAAATAGAAGTCACATCTGCTTTTGTTCCATACATATACTCCGTTAAAAACTCAATCGGGTAAATAGTCGTATAAATAGTACTATTTTTTGAATTATCGCATCCACATAAGAAAATGCCTATCAATAACAACGTCAAAACCTTTCCACATCTTTTTTTCATATTGATTCCTCCTCATTCTTTATTAAAGGTTGATAGCCATAAATCCCATGGGGTCTACATTTCAAAATTCTAATGACCCCTAGTTTGATTCCTTTTAACAATCCATAATAATGAATGGCCTCAATCATATACTCGCTGCAAGTAGGAGTGCACCTACAAGCATAGTGAGTTGAAAAAGGAATCATTTGATACAGACGGATCAGAAAAATCACAATCTTTTTCATTCTATCACCTTGATTCTTATTTTACTACAAATCAAGTGACTTGTAAAACATTCTTTTTCTTTGTATAATAAGTAATAGGAAAGGTGAGAATATGAATTTTATAGATTTTTTTAAATCCTATGGGATCGAAATAAAAAATAAAGAACAAATGCTAAGAGCATTTACTCATAGTTCTTTCTCCAACGAACAGCATACCAAAAACTATGAGAGATTAGAATTTTTAGGAGACGCGGTACTACAACTAATTACAAGCGAATATTTTTATTTAAACTCTAATTTAAGTGAAGGGGAAATGAGTAAAAAAAGAGCGAGTTTTGTTTGCGAAAGCGCTCTTGCAACCTACGCTAAAGAAATTGGCTTAAATAAATATATTCGCGTAGGACATGGACAAGCGAGTAACATCAATGATACGATTATTGCTGATGTATTTGAAAGCACGTTGGGGGCCATTTACTTAGATTGTGGATTTGACAATGCCAAAAAATATATTGATGAAATCGTCCTTCCATACGTAGAGAAAGGAACCATCTTTTTGAGTGATTATAAATCTCTATTGCAAGAAATGGTTCAAACCGACAAAAAGAGTCTAGAATATGTCATTGTAAAAGAAGAGGGACCAGCCCATGATAAAACATTTACCATGAGTGTAGTAATTGATGGGATTGTCTATGGTACTGGAGTTGGCAAAAGTAAAAAAGAAGCCGAACAACATGCAGCCTATGATGCTTATCAGAAAAGTGTGAGGTAGAATATGAAACTAAAAAGTATCCGCATCTTTGGATTTAAATCTTTTGCCGATAAAACAATCCTTGAATTTAATAGTAGCATTACAGCAATTGTAGGACCAAATGGTTCAGGGAAAAGCAATATTGTCGATGCCATCCGCTGGGTTTTAGGAGAGCAATCCATCAAAAGCCTTCGCGGAGGAGAATACATGGCAGATGTTATTTTTGCAGGAAGTGAGACACGTGCTCCATTCAAAAGAGCAGAGGTCGCACTTCAATTTGATAACACAGAGCAGTATTTAAATTCGGAACTAAATGACATTGAAGTAAAAAGAGTACTCTATTATACAGGAGAAAATGAATACTACATCAACAACGTGAAAGTCCGTTTAAAAGATATCCATGAATTATTTTTAGATAGTGGAATTGGAGAGGATTCGTTCAACATTATCTCTCAGGGAAAAATCGAATCGATTATAAATTCTAAACCCCAAGATAGAAGAGTGATATTAGAAAGTGCAGCCCAAGTGTTAAAATATAAAACAAGAAAACAAGAAAGTATCAAAAAACTAGAAAAAACTGAGGATAATCTTGAAAAAGTAGGATTAGTGATTCACGAACTAAAAGATCGCGTAGAGCCATTGAAAGAACAGAGTCAAGCAGCACAACAATACCTTGAATTTCAAAAAGAATTACAAGACCTAGAGATTGCTCTAACGACAAGGGATATTACTAGCATCAATCAAGAATATCAAACCATCCAAAAGAAAATTGAAGAATTCACTACTCAAAAAGAAAAATTAGAAAAAGAAAACACCACAGATACCACCGCTTTAGAGAAGAAAAAACTAGAATTAATCAAACTTGAAGAAGAAATCACCATGTATCAAGAACAAACGATGACCTATCATGATATGATTACGAAATTAAACAGTGAAAAACAAGTCATCCTAGAACGTCAAAAGTATGAAGTGAATGCCAAGAAAATTGATGAAAATCTACTCACCTTAAAAGAAGAAGAATTAGATCTTTTAAAACAACAAGAAACCATGAAACAAGAGCAAAGTGAAATGGAAGCAAAACAAAAAGACCTCAAAGGAAAAAGAACCGAAATAGAGGAAGAAGAAAGCTTACTCAAAATCAAATACAACCATCTAAGACAAGATTTATTATCAAGTCAAACAAATTTGGCTAATTTACAAAACAAAGCTCAGATTCTAAAACAAAATATTGAAAATAACGAATCCATGCCTTATGCAGTCAAAAATGTGTTAAATAATCCTCGGTTAAAAGGAATTCATAATACTATTGGAAGACTCATCGAAGTAGAAGAAAAATATCAAGATGCCATAGAAGTAGCACTAGGGGCCTCATCAAATTTCATTGTCGTAGAAAACGAAAAATCAGCAAGAGATGCAATTACCTATTTAAAAGAGAACAAACTTGGAAGAGCAACGTTCTTTCCATTAAATATAATTACTTCCAGATACGTCTCACCATCCATTCTTTCTAATGCGAAGCAAATGAAAGGGGTCTTGGGGATTGCCAGTGATTTTATCAAATGTGATGGGATGTATCAAAATATAATAGAAAACCAACTAGGAAATATTTTTGTTGTTGAAACAATGAAAGATATGGAAAGTCTAGGCAAAGAAACCAACTATAAATATCGAATTGTTTCACTGGATGGAGAACTATCCAATATTGGAGGATCTCTAACAGGAGGTTCAAGAAATAGACAAAATAAAGCACTACTAGAAAAACAAGAATTAGAAGAGACTCAAAAGAGAATTGAAGATGCAAGAACAAGGATGAAATCCTATGAAGAACAAGAAGAAGAGTATCGAACGACATTAGATCAAAAAAGAGAAGAAATCGCTGAAATCGATAAAAATATAGCGATTACAGAACAATTGATAAAACAGAAAGAAACCTATATCAAAGAACAAGAATTAAAAATTCAAAGTGTTCAAAAAGAAATCTCAGGAGCCAATGCCTTAAAAGAAGGAAGCTTAGAAGAAAGCATTATAGAAATTACCAAAAAAGTCAAAGAAGCACAAGTAGAACAAAATCAAAGTTAAAGAAAACTATCGGATTTAAAAGTGAAAAAAAGTGACTTATCCAGTGAGATTGCTCAATTAGAAAATCTTTATAGAAATCAAAACTCTAAAGTTCATAGTATCGAACAAGAACTAAAAAAACAAGAAATTGAACTTGGAAAAATGGACACCAAAATGGATTATCTCTTAAATCTGCTATCAGAATCTTACCATATGACCTATGAACATGCTAAAAACAATTATTTCTTAGAAATAGAACCTGAACTAGCTAGATTAAAAGTCAATACGTTAAAAAAACAAATCAAGGACTTAGGTCAAGTAAATTTAACATCCATCGAAGAATACAAGAAAGTCAGTGAACGATATGAGTTTTTAACATCTCAAGAACAAGACCTGCAAAAATCCATAGAAGACTTAAATTCAATGATTGAAGAAATGGATAGCATTATGATAGAAAGATTAAAATCGGCTTTCGATAAAATTCAAGAACAATTTTCCATCATATTTAAAAAACTATTCAAAGGTGGAAAAGGAATCCTAAAACTAACAGATGAAACCAACATCTTGGAATCTGGAATAGAGATTATAGCGGAACCTCCAGGAAAAAAACTAAATTCAATTCAACTCTTATCTGGAGGAGAAAAAACACTTACAGCCATCGCTTTACTATTTTCTATATTAAATGTCTATCCTGTACCTTTCTGTGTCTTAGATGAAGTAGAAGCAGCCCTAGATGAAGCAAACGTAGATACCTTTGGTTCCTACTTACAAGAACAGGAAGAAAAAAGTGAATTTATCTTAATTACCCATAAAAAAAGAACCATGGAATATGCTGGAACTTTATATGGAATTACTATGCAAGAACAAGGAGTATCTAAAGTCGTTAGTGTGAGATTGGAGGATCATAATGAAGAGTAAGAAAATATTTATTCTAGGAATGGCAAGAAGTGGATATGCGGCTGCCAAATTACTTGCCAAGGACAATCAAGTCATCATAACAGACCAAAAAGAACAAGAAGCATCCTTGGTAGAAGAATTAAAAAACATGGGAGTTGAAGTAGTAATAACTCAGGATCCCTGTTCCCTATTAAATGAGACCTACGATTACATGATAAAAAATCCTGGGATAAAGTACAATCATCCTGCCGTAGAAAAAGCCAGAGAATTAAATATCAAAGTAATCAATGAAATGGAGGTTGCTTACTTCTATTTAAATAAAAAAGCAAAAGTGATTGGAATCACGGGAAGCAATGGAAAAACCACCACCACCACATTGATTTACAACATGTTAAAAAAAGAACACAAGAATACCTTCTTAGGAGGTAATATTGGAATTCCATTTTCTCAATTTGTTTTAGACGTCAAAGAAGGAGATTACGTGGTCTTAGAAATATCAGATCATCAACTCTGTGATATGGATGAATTTAAAACAAACATCTCTGTACTCACCAACATATATCCCGTTCACCTAGATTTTCACGATTCTTTTGAACGCTATAAAAAAACAAAGAAAAAAATCTTTGCTCATCATACTTCAACAGAACTTGCCATCATTAACCAAGATAATGAAGAAGCAATGAATTTGACGAGGGACATTCCAAGCAAAAAAGAGTTCTTTTCAAAAGAAAAAAAGACCGATGCGTATCTAAAAGACAATGCCATTTACTATAGGGATGAAAAAGTCATAGAGTGTAAAGAAATTCTTCTTCAAGGAGAACATAACTATGAAAATATTATGGCAGCAATTCTTGCTGTAAAAGAGTGTGGAGTCTCAAATAGAACCATCAAAAGTGTATTAAAGACTTTCAAAGGAGTCGAACATCGCTTAGAATATGTAACAACCATTAACAAAGTAGAATACTACAACGATAGTAAAGCAACCAATACCGAATCAACTAAGATTGCGTTAAAATCTTTTGAGAAAGACACCTATCTTTTACTTGGAGGATTAGATCGAGGACACTCATTTGAAGATTTAACCCCTTGTATGAATCACGTCGTGTATGTAGCTTGTTATGGAGAAACAAAAAATAGAATCAAAGAGTATTGTTCGAAATTAAATATCGTCTGTGAGGTCTTTGAAACACTCAAAGAAGCAACTCAATCATGCATGGAAAAAGCACGGGAAAACAGTGTTGTATTACTATCACCAGCCTGTGCTTCTTGGGACCAGTACGCTTGTTTTGAAGACCGAGGAGATGAATTTAAAAGAGTTGTTTTAGAAGGGAAACATCATGAATTATAAAAGTATTTACATGATAGGCATAGGGGGGACCTCCATGTCTGGAATTGCCCAAATTCTTCACTCCTGGGGGATTCAAGTGACAGGTTCTGATAGAGCAGAGTCCATCTTCACCAAAGAATTAGAAGAAAATGGAATAAAAGTATACTACCATCAAGGAAAAGAAAATATCACAAATAACTACGATTTAGTTGTTTATACTGCAGCCATTAAAGAAGACCATGAAGAACTTCATCAAGCTCGCAACCTTGGAATCAAAACCATGGAAAGAGGAGAGTTCCTAGGAGAAATCACTAAATTATTTCCAAAAACCATTGGGATTTCTGGTACCCATGGAAAAACAACAACCACGGCAATGACATCTAAAATATGGATTGATGCAAATATGGACCCTTCTATTCAAGTAGGAGCCCATCTTTCATTTTTAAATGGAAACTATAGAGTAGGGAAGAGTCCATACTTTATCATTGAAGCTTGTGAATACTGTGATTCTTTTCTTAACTTTGATATTGAAAGCGCGATAGTATTAAACATTGATGATGACCATCTAGATTATTTTAAAACCATGGAAAATACAAGAAATAGTTTTCAACAGTATGTTTCCAAAGTCAAAAGTGATGGAGTCTTAATTCTAAATCAAGATGATGAGTATTGCTATGAATTAAGAAACTATACCAAAGCAAAAGTCATTACGATAGGTTCTAAAAATGCAGATTACACCTATTGTAATGTTGCATATAATACACAAGGATATCCAACCTATGATTTGTATTATCAAAATGAATATCTAGGTAAAATATCTCTCTCTGTCCCTGGAATACATAATATCTATAATTCTTTATGTAGCATCGCCTTATCAAGGTTTTATGGGATATCTCTTGACCAAATAAAAGAGTCTTTATCCCAATTTCATGGAGCATCAAGAAGACTTGAGTACAAAGGATTATTTAAAGGAGCCAGAGTCTATGATGACTACGGTCATCATCCAACCGAAGTAGAAGCCGTTGCAAAAAGTATTCAAGAAATGGACTATCACAAATCCTATGGGAGAAGTCTTAAAAGAAGGCTCTAGTGATAATGACTGTACATTTGAACTTCAGTCCGGTGAAAGCACTTTAATTGTTACAGTAGAAGACAAGGTAGGCAATA
>JAFUYX010000026.1 GCA_017476885.1 Bacilli bacterium
ACTGGGTTGTCATTTATGGCATATTATGACGCAGGAGAGATTTTATTTCATAGTCCAGTTTATAATGTTTCAATTAATTATTAAAATCGCATCGTTATTGATGATTTTAAAGAGCCGATATATCAATTATAGGCTCTTTTTTTGTTCATCTATCTGTGTTATGATATCTGTGTGGTTGTTATGGAAAAGAAAAATTATGATGTTATTATGAATCAAATTATTTCTGATTTGCAAAAAGATGAAAAGATTCCCGCTTTGCTTTTGCATACTTGTTGTGCTCCTTGTTCTTCGCAGACGATTGCAAGATTATCTGATTATTTTCATATTACGGTACTCTACTATAACCCTAATATTGAGCCATTCGAAGAATATCAAAAAAGAAAAGAGGAGCAAATTCGCTTTTTAAAGGAATATAAAAGTAAATATTTGATTTCTTTTCTGGACTGCGATTGGGAAAATGAAAAGTTTATAGATCTTTCTTGTGGGCTAGAAAAAGAAAAAGAAGGTGGAGTAAGGTGTCACAAGTGCTATTATTTAAGACTTGAAAAAACAGCTAGAATGGCGAAAGAAAAAAACTTTGATTATTTTACGACGAGTTTAACCATTAGTCCTTATAAAGACTCCCAAGTGTTAAATCGAATTGGAGAAGTACTTGAAAAAGAGTATGGAGTTCATTATCTTTATAGTGATTTTAAAAAACAAAATGGGTATAAAAAAAGTATTGAATTCTCTAAACAATATCATTTGTATCGTCAAGATTATTGTGGATGTAAGTTTTCAAAAGAGGAAAGAGAAAAAACTAGGAATTTGGTTTCCTAGTTTTCTTCATGTAAGAGATTTTTTTGATATTCTTCGTATGCTTTTAATTCGAAGAAATCAATTTTCTCTTCGTATGGTATGTCTTTTGATTTTAATAACTCTTTAATAAAATCTTCTTTAAAGTATGGGTTACGTATCATGATTGGGCCTAGTAAGTAGGTTCCATAGAAGTGATTCTTTTTAATTCCTTCTTCTAGTTTGTTTGGGGCATACCCTGTTCCTTGTTTAACATGGAACAAAGGTGTTTCTTCTACGTTCTTTAGTACGGAACTACGATTTTCAAATCCAATGATTTCATGGGGGCTATCGTTTGTATATACTTGCTCTCCAACAATCCGAAAGTCGGTTTCACATGATTCGTAATTTAATATTCCTAGTGTTTCTGAAGTTTTTTCATCTAGATGGGTATAGGTTTTACCAAATAAATTAAGTGCATTTCCTGTGATTAAAAAGAATTGATTATTATCGAAACACTTTTGGATGCTCTCTTTTTTAGAAAGAATATCTTTTCTTACCAGTTCAAAGTTTTCTTCATTTCCACTTCCTATGTAGAAGAGGTCATAGTCTTCAAAAGGAATCTCATCTGAAATCGTATAGTAATGGGTAATGACTTTTACTCCATGATTTTCTAAAGACTTTGCAAGTCCTAGAATATTTCCATGTTCTCCATAGAGGTTCATTAAATCATAATATAGGTGGGCGATTTTAATTTTCTCCATCATTCATCCCTGCGCTTTCTAATTTTTCTTTTAGAATGGCTGTCATATCAAAACATACCATTGTATAGATATTTCCTTTGGTTTTATGAAGTAGGATATCAATAAAATCATCAAAACTTTCTAACATGATAATTTTCTTTTCTGGAACATGTGCATATTCTAGACGGACTCTTACATCCCATTTAAATCTTCCAATGAGAATGATGGAGGTGATGGATTCGTCATTTAGTAGTTCAAAATTTACATCGTATAACCAAGATAAATCGTTAAACTTATATCTTCTTGATACGTTATCAAAACCTAAGATTACGGTTTTTTCTCCATTTTCATTGGCAATGTAGTTTAAACTTTGATAGTAACTTAAAGCATTTTCGTTTTTACTTTCAAGCATTGTGATTTCGCGGTTGTCAATCCTATGTTTTTTTCCACGTTTGGTACGAATCATATCTTTATTTAGAGCATATAATATTTGCTTTTCTTTGATTCCAATCGTACTTGCAAGAGCATAGGCAGCGGTGGTAGCGTATGCTGTAAATAAAAAATTGTTGTTTAGTTTTACTTCTTGTTGGTTGATTTCCATTGTAGCATTTTTTAAATCAATTTTTTTGGCATAGAAATCTGGAGTTCCTCTTTTAAAATCACAAGAAGGGCAGTAGTAAGAGCCAATATGACCATAGTGGTAGTATTCATAGGTTAGTTTCTTGTGGCATTTTGGACAATAGGCATTGTCTAAACTAAATCCCATATCTTTATTGTAAGAATCTTTGGTTTTCGCAATTCCATAGGTTACTATCTTTCCTTTGAAGTTTAGTTTGGCTTTGAGTACGCCTGGATCATCGGCATTTAATATTAGTGTTGTTTGCTCATCAATCGAATTGAATATGTAGTCATATATGAGATCTGGTGAGCCATTTCGGGCTGGTTGATCTCTTGTAATGTTGGTGACGATTAAATGAGTCATTTTGTTTTTTCCAAATGCTAGGTGAAGATGTTTTTCATCTAACTCTAAGAGTAAGACATCATGTTTAAATTTCCCTGTTATGGTACAGTGATTTAAGATGAGTGTTGTGATTCCTCTGATCCCATTATTTCCTGAGGCATTGTAGCAAACATCGAGTCCGGCATCGGTTAGTATGTGGTAAATCATGTTGGTGGTGGTTCCTTTTCCTGAAGATCCAGTTACTCCAATGACATATTTTGGATATTTTATTTTTTCTAAAATATGTTGATTCATGTTGTAACTGATAGCTCCTGGAAATTGAGTTCCATTTTTATGGAAAATTTTGCAAATCCATGTTATAAGTTTGTTTACAATAATTTGTAATGATTTCATTTTTTATCCCTTCCTTAGTTTTATTATAACAAAACATTTTTGAAATGCCAATCCACTCAAGACAATTCACTGTCAAATGTGTTATACTTTTTGTAGGATGTGTTGATGGATGAAAAAGTATATGAATGATTATTTGAGATATCTGAAGGTTTCCTGCAATCAAAGTGAAAATACTCTTCTTGCTTATGAAAATGATTTGAATAAGTTTGATGCCTATTTACAAGAGAAGAAGATTTCTTTTCAATGCATTACTAAAGATGAAATTTTACATTATTTGAAGTATTTAGACCAAATGGATTATAAGAACACGAGTATTGCTCGTCATATCACGGTTTTAAGAAGTTTTTATGCTTATTTAGTTGATAATGGGATTTTAGATTCGAATATTTTTCTTAGAGTGAAGAACCCTAAAATCAAAAGAAAACTTCCTAACACTTTAAACTTAGAAGAATTAAAAAAATTGCTTGATTTTAGTGAAGCTAAAACACCTAGGGAATTAGAAGAACGAGTGATTTTTGAATTGTTGTACGCTACTGGCATGAGAGTTTCGGAATTGTCTAATATTCGGTTGTCTGATATTGATTTAAAAGAGAAAAGTATTGTCACGCTTGGAAAAGGAAGTAAGGAAAGAATTGTATATTTTGGTGATTATGCTCTGATGGCTTTAAAAGATTATCTGGAAGTTCGCAGTGAGTTTCATCCAAAAGAAAACTTTTTGCTTCTTAATACCAAGGGCGAAAGGCTTAAAAGAGCAAGTATTGAAGCCATCGTTTCTAAAAGAGTTCAAAGAATTGCATTGCATCATCATATTTCTCCACATACTTTAAGACATACGTTTGCTACAAATATGCTTGAAACAGGAAGTGACATTCGAACTGTTCAAGAATTATTGGGGCATAGTAGTTTGTCTACGACACAAATATATACTCATTTATCCAGTGATTATTTAAAAAGTCAATACTACAAAAATATGTTAAGAAAATAATTAGCACTCGCACCTTGACATTGCTAGAATGAAGTGATAGACTTGTCTATAGAAAAGGAATGATGATATTTGAAAAAGAAAGAATTTAAAACAGAATCAAAGAAGTTAATGGATTTAATGATTAATTCAATCTATACTAATAAGGAGATTTTCTTGCGTGAACTCATTTCTAATGCGAGTGATGCTATTGATAAACTCTATTATGAATCCTTAACCAATAAAAAGATGAAAATAAAGAAAGATGATTTAGAGATTTTTGTATCAATTGATAAAGACAATCATACTTTAACTATATCTGATAATGGAATTGGAATGACGAAGGAAGAGTTAGAGAATAACTTAGGAACGATTGCTAAATCTGGGTCTTCTGATTTTAAAAAAGAAAATGAACATAAGGAGAATATTGACATTATAGGTCAATTTGGAGTTGGGTTTTATTCTGCATTTATGGTTGCTTCTAAGGTGGAAGTTTTATCGAAGAAGTATGGAAGTGAAGAAGCTTATAAATGGACTTCTTCAGGAGTAGATGGATATACTATTGAAGAGGCTGATAAAGAAAGTTATGGAACTGATGTTATCTTAACATTAAAAGAGGATAGTGAAGAAGAAAAGTATTCTAGTTATTTAGATACGTATGAGATTGAAAGTTTAATTAGAAAATATAGTGATTATATTACTTATCCTATTAAAATGGAAATAGAACATACGCATGAGAAAGAGAAGAAGAGTGAATCTGATAAGACTGAGTATGAAACGGTTAAAGAAGTAGAAGTTATCAATAGTTTAGTTCCTTTATGGAAAAGAGATAAGAAGGATGTTTCAGAAGAGGATTATAATACGTTCTATTCAGATAAGTTCTTCGATTATGAAAAACCTTTGAAACATATTCATGTCAAGGCTGAAGGAACGATTGAATATAATGCTTTATTATATATTCCAAGTCATGCTCCTTATGATTTTTATACTAAAGAATATGAAAAAGGTTTGCAATTATATAGTAACGGAGTTTTAATCATGGAGAAGTGTAGTGATTTAATCCCTGATTACTTTAGTTTTGTCAAAGGAGTGGTGGATTCTCCTGATTTATCTTTGAATATTTCAAGAGAAACGTTGCAACAAAATAGAGTATTAAAAACCATCGCTAATTCTTTAGAAAATAAGATTAAAAAAGAGTTAGAAACGATGTTAAAAGAGAATAGAGAAGAGTACCAAAAATTCTTTGAAGCGTTTGGCATGAATATTAAGTATGGTATTTATGATCAATTTGGAATGAATAAGGAAAAACTTCAAGATTTACTCATCTTTGCTTCATCAAATGATAGAAAGTTTATTACATTGGATGAATATGTTGAACAGATGAAAGAAGATCAAAAACATATTTATTATGCATGTGGAGAGACTTTAGATAAAATAGAGATGTTACCTCAAGTACAAAGGGCCAAGAATTCTTCTTGTGAGGTATTATATTGTACTTCTTATGTGGATGAATTTGCCTTAAAAACGATGAGAAATTATAAAGAGAAAGATTTTATGAATGTGGCTGATGCTAGTAGTGATTTTTCTTCCTCAAAAGAAAATGAAGAGTTGAAAAAAGAGCAAGAAAAAGATAAGAATATGTTTGAAGAAATGAAAAGTGTTTTGCCTGAGGTGGATGAGATTGTTTATACCTCTGAATTAGATGAACATCCGGTATGTTTATCTAGTAAGGGTGAGATTAGTATTGAAATGGAGAAAGCTTTGAATGCTATTCCACAAGAACAAAGTATTAAAGCTCAAAAAGTACTTGAAATCAATTTTAATCATGAGATTGTGAAGACTTTGAGAAATCTGTATAAAGAAGATCCTGATTCATTAAAAGAATATGCTAAAGTTCTTTATAGTTTTTCTAGGATGATTGAAGGTCTTCCTGTTGAAAATCCAACTGAAATTGCTAGCATTGTATGTAAGTATATGAGTAAGTAATTTTTATCGATGTAAAAATTATGTCAAGATACGTAGAAAAACGTATCTTTTTTTTGGCAACTTTTTTATAATAAGGAATGTTAGGAGATGAAAGAATGTCAAAAAAATATGTGTATTTATTTCAAGAAGGAAATAAAGATATGCGTGAAATTTTGGGTGGAAAAGGCGCTAATTTAGCTGAAATGGCTAATTTAGGACTACCTGTTCCAAATGGTTTTACGATTTCAACAGAAGCTTGTACCGCTTATTATGAAGATGGTAAAACAATCAGTAAAGAAATTGAAGAACAAATCTTTGATTCCTTAAAGAAATTAGAAGAATTACAAGGAAAGAAGTTTGGGGATAATGAAGATCCACTTTTAGTTAGTGTTAGAAGTGGAGCTAGAGCATCTATGCCTGGTATGATGGATACGATTCTTAACTTAGGTTTAAATGACGTTGCAGTTGAGGCTTTTGCTTCAAAAACAAATAATCCTAGATTTGCATATGATTCATATCGTAGATTTATTCAGATGTTTAGTGATGTCGTTATGGAAGTTCCAAAAAGCTTCTTTGAAAAAATTATTGATGAATTAAAGGAAGAAAAAGGAATTCAGTATGACGTTGAATTAACTACGGATGATTTAAAAGAGTTAGTAAAGAGATTTAAGGCTGTTTATAAAGAAAATAAGGGAGAAGATTTTCCTCAAGATCCAACGACTCAATTAATGGAAGCAATTAAGGCTGTATTTAGATCATGGGATAATCCAAGAGCTATTGTTTATCGTAGAATGAATGATATTCCTGGTTCATGGGGAACTGCTGTTAACGTTCAAGCAATGGTATTTGGGAACATGGGAGATACTTCAGGAACAGGTGTTGCATTTACAAGAAACCCTGCTACTGGAGAAAAAGGTATTTTTGGTGAATATTTAATAAATGCTAAAGGAGAAGATGTTGTGGCTGGTGTTAGAACTCCTCAACCAATCTCTAAACTAGAGAGTGATTTACCTGAATGTTATAAAGAATTTATGGAACTTGCTCAAAAACTTGAAGATCATTATAAAGACATGCAAGATATGGAATTCACGATTCAAGAAGGAAAACTATATTTCTTACAAACAAGAAATGGTAAGAGAACTGCTGCTGCCGCTATTAAGATTGCATGTGATTTAGTAGATGAAGGAAAAATTAGTGAAGAAGAGGCTGTATTAAGAATCGAAGCAAAAAGCTTAGATCAATTATTACATCCAACTTTTGATGCAGATGCTTTAAAGAAGGGTGAAGTGATTGGAAGTGCATTGCCTGCTAGTCCTGGTGCTGCTGCTGGATATGTTGTATTCAATGCTGAGGATGCTAAGAAGTTAGGTAAAGGTGGCAAAGGAGATAGAGTTATCCTAGTTCGTCTAGAAACTACTCCAGAAGATATTGAAGGTATGATTGCGGCTCAAGGTATTTTAACTGTACGTGGAGGTATGACTAGTCATGCTGCAGTTGTTGCTCGTGGAATGGGTACTTGCTGTGTTTCTGGATGTGGGGCTATTACTATGAACGAAGAGAAAAAAGAATTTGAACTTGGTGGATATACATTCCATGAAGGAGATTATATTTCTCTAGATGGTTCTACAGGTAAGATTTATAAAGGAGACATTGCTACAAAAGAAGCTACTGTTTCAGGAGACTTTGGTAGAATTATGGCTTGGGCTGATGAAAGAAGAACTTTAAAAGTTAAAACCAATGCTGATAATCCTAGAGATACAAAACAAGCAGTTGAACTTGGAGCAGAAGGAATTGGTTTATGTAGAACAGAGCATATGTTCTTTGATGAAGAAAGAATTCCTGCAATTCGAAAGATGATTTTATCTGAAACTACAGAACAAAGAGAAGCTGCTTTAGCTACTTTAATTCCATTCCAAAAAGGCGATTTTAAAGCAATGTATAAAGAACTTAAGGGACTTCCTATGACAGTTCGTTATTTAGATCCACCATTGCATGAATTCTTACCAAAAGAAGAAAAAGATATGGAAGCACTTGCTAAAGATATGGGCGTGACTTTAGAACATTTAAAGGCTAAATGTGATGAATTACATGAATTTAACCCAATGATGGGTCATAGAGGATGTAGACTTGCTGTAACATATCCTGAGATTGCTAGAATGCAAACTAGAGCTTTAATGGAAGCTGCTATTGAAGTAAAAGATGAAGATGGATATGATATTGTTCCTGAAATTATGATTCCACTTGTTGGTGAAGAAAAAGAATTAGAGTTTGTAAAAAATATTGTAGTGGAAGAAGCTGAAAAAGTTAAGGCTGAAAAGAAATCTGATATTGCTTATAAGATTGGAACTATGATTGAAATTCCAAGAGCTGCTTTAACTGCTGATAGAATCGCTAAGCATGCTGAATTCTTCTCATTTGGAACCAATGACTTAACGCAAATGACATTTGGTTTCTCAAGAGATGATGCAGGTAAGTTCTTAGATTCTTACTATCAAAATAAGATTTATGAAAGTGATCCATTTGCTAAACTTGATCAAACCGGTGTTGGACAGTTAGTTGAAATGGCCGCTAAAAAAGGTAGAAGCGTAAGAGAGAATCTAGAACTTGGAATATGTGGTGAACACGGAGGAGATCCTTCATCTATTGAATTCTGCCATAATGTAGGACTTAACTATGTATCATGTTCTCCATTTAGAGTTCCTATTGCTAGACTTGCTGCTGCACAGGCCGCAATTAAAGCAAAGAAGAACTAGAGCGATTAATTGTTCCAATAAGTTTAATTGAAAGATTAAATAGAAATATTTAGTCTTTTTTATTTTGATCCATTTAAGAGATAGTATTGACAACTAAGATTAGTAATAATATAATAATTAATCATAAAAGGAGGAGGCAATATGGAAGAAAATTATAAATTAGAAGAAGCATTAGCCAAATATTTGTTTTATACTAAATTAGCATTTAAAAGCGAAGGATATAAAAAAATCAGGAATTATTTTGCTGAATTAAATGAAATTGCAAATAAGTGGTTAGATGAATATTCCAAAAGTCATACTTTAAATAATATATTAGATGATGATATCAAAAAAAGCTATCAAATTTTAGATAGTTTAACAAAGTTTGATGTATATGAATATGATTATTATGATTATATTTATGCTTTTTTAGATAGCATCGTTTATTATATAAATAAAAATAATATTATTAAAGGAGAAAAAAAATGAGTGACGATAAAATTATTAGATACGATGAAAAAACGAAATCGTATGTAAACGAAAAAGGCGAAGCGCTAAAATTCACACCAAATTCAATGTCAGTTTATTCTAATACACCAGATGAACCGCATGATAAATCATTACATATAGATAAGACTGATGATCCAAATGTTTATAGAGTTGTTGAAAAAGATGGAGATAATAAGACTACTCAAGACATTAAATGTTATCTAACAACTGCGTGTATGAAACATTATATGGATGAATTTGATGATAATTGTTATTATTTAGATATTCTAAGATGGTTTAGAGATAATTATGTTTCATTAGAGGATAAAAAAGAGTATTATAATATTGCACCAAAAGTGGTAGAAACTATAAATGAATTAGAAAATTCAAATGAAGTGTATAATCAAATATTTTACAAAGTAATTCAATTATGTGTAAGATTAATTGAATATGGAAGATATGATGAAGCATATTGTATATATAAAGAAAACGTTTTAGATTTACAAAATAGATACGTTAAGAAACTTGTTTTAAATAATTAGAGTGTCAAAAGCAATTTAGTAAAAATAGAGTTTTGCTTCCCGAACTTGACGGTGGCACAGGCCGCAATCAAGAATGGAAATAAATAAAAATATAATTGAAAACTAGAGAAATCTAGTTTTTTTATGTTATAATAAAAATATATTCGGGGAGGTTTACTTATGAAAGATTTTAGAAAAATAGATGATAAACTATATTATGCAAAATATTGTGATAGGAAAGTTGGTAATACAGAAGAAATTTGGAATTCAATTAAAAGTAATAAAGAACTATTAGAATGGGCAATCAAACCAACTAAAGATAAATTTGGAGAAAGAGATTTAGTAAATGGTTTAGCAATATGTGAGGATATGCTTGTTGATTTTAATAATGTTGATAATGAAGTGTATCAAAAACTTGTAGACTTGATTTATTCTAATAGACAAATTGCTAGAATTGTTTTAGGTGGTTATAGTAATGGTGGTTATTCATATTTACTAATGACTTTATGGAATCCTAATTTAAAATTAACAGAAGATCAAAAAGCATTTGCAGTTGATGAAGCGATGAATAAAATAGGTACTACTAGATACAAAAATGCTATGAATGAATATTCTAAAGAATTAGATGAAAAAGGTATTACAGATGAACAAACTGTGTATATTGAATTTGGAAGTTCCATTAATCCTGTAGGTGCTAAAACTGGTAATATGTACATGGCTAGTTTATTTAGTTCATTAAGTGATACTCAAGCACATGGTTCAGGAGATTTTGATATAAGATATTGGATACTTAGAAATCCAAATTGGTCATTAAAGGAAAAACAAAAATTAATAATGGATTTTTGGACTGACGGCGAAGTTTATGATGAAACATTAGAACAATGGGAATGGGGTATTGTTAATGATCATGCAAATTATAAAGGAAACACAATGCCTTTGTTTGAAAGGGACAAATTATATGAGTATTCTTATGATGTATTGTTAAAATTCTATGGTGATAAGGAAACTACAGACAGAATTTGTGAAGAAATCCAATTTTGTAAGCAAATGCATCAATTAAGACCTCAACAATGGGAATTAGAATTTGTTAAACCAAGAGTTTTAGAAAAAGTAATACAAAATTAAAAAATTACACAAAAAGAGAAAAGTAACACTTCACTTTTCTCTTTTTAATGTCCTAGTCTTTTTTATGATGTCTACTAAATAGGTTTCACATCAAAACTAGTCTTTTTTTGTATGTTCGGAAAATAGTAATCTTGCGATTAATCTAAACTATAGAAAAGTATGACATTCTAAGATTTGTCAACTACTAATTTTGATGATATATTAATACACACTGAAAACACACGAAATTTGATATTTTTTTCAAAATTATCAAATAATGTGTTATTTGGTATATAATATAAGTGTAGTTAGTGGTGTAACTACTATTTATCT
>JAFUYX010000027.1 GCA_017476885.1 Bacilli bacterium
AGTTTACTCACATTCCTTTCGTTATTAAATATTATCGAAAACATAAAATCTTTTCTGAGTGAAATAATATTTCTTTCTTCAATTTTCATTTAAATCCCGTTCCTTTCCTGTTGAAAATAAAAAATATGGTTCCTATCTTAACACTAAGAACGCGAAAAAATTGTCGAACTATGAAATATAAATATCATTTTAAACTACATTGCAATATCATCTTAGCACACCTTCACACCTTTTGTAAAGAGTAAATTCAATCATAAAAAAAGCACTTATTATTAAAGTGCTCAGACTGTTGACAAATAGGTCATATTTTGACTTATTTGTCTTTTTTATAGAAAAAAAACAAAATAACCTAGTATATTTCTATATTAGGCATAGTGGTGTAATGCAAACTTTTTGAGATTCATGCACGCATAAAGGAGAGTCAACTCTCTGTGGACTCTTTGTTTCCCTTTGAAGTATGTTTTTCTTAATCCATACTTCATCTTTCCATCGGCAAAAACTCTTTCTATATGTTGAGGTCTTTGTCTATATATTTCTTTTACGTCATTACGTAATCTATAATCATTTACCATTTCTTTATATTCCTCCCATACATGTCTTAAGATTTGTTTATATTTTGATTTAGTACATTGATTTTTAAATGGACAATTTATACAATCATTCTTATCTGCTTTATATGCCATATATCCATTTTTATCATACCTTCCAGTTGGTATTAAATCTTTTTCATTAGGGCAAATATAAATATCATTAAATTCATCATAGGTGAACTCCCATTTCTTAAACATATCTTTTTTATAGCCAAGTCTTGAATATGGAAGTGATGGTATCATATCTAAATCTATTATTGTTTTACAAATATGAGAATTTAAATATGCTGCATCTCCAACAAAATAATTAATTTTACTTATATCATAATGATTTAATAAATTATCAAAAGATTGATAAAAAGAAATAGAATCATGCATGTTACTAGGATTGGTATCTACTGTTAATATATAATTATTGTTATCACATATTACACTTGTGTTATAGCCAAACATTTTTTCTTTATCACTTTTATATAACATTCCTGCATCTTTGTCTATGTCACTTACTATAATTTCTTTTTCACCGATGACTTCTTTAGTATCTACTTCTTCATTACATTTTACAATTCTACTAACTTCTTCTAAGTATTCTTCATCGGTTAATTCTTCATCTTGTAATCCTTTTAATGCGATTTCTAAATCTAATTCTTTTTGATATTTCTTTACTTCTATATTTATCATTTCTTTATGGTTTTTCTTTTTATTTGCATTTGCTTTTGTATGTGTTGAATCTATATATACTGCTGTTAAGTCTAGACAATTCCATTCATTTAGTAATTCAATTACTTTACTAAATACTGTTTCTAATAAGTCATGTTCTAATTTACTAAATTTTCTTTTATAATTTTGTGAGTATGTTGAATGGTCTGGTACTTTTTCTCCTAACTCATATCCTATAAACCATCTATATAAGATGTTATATTGTAATGTTTCATATGTTTTTCGTAAACTATCTTCATTAAAAAGGAACTTTAGTATATGAATTTTTATTAAAACTACAGGGTCTATGCTTTTCCTTCCAACAGCTGAATATAGTTTTTCTACTTCTTCATATACAAAGTTCCAATCAAAATGTTTTTCTATTACTCTTAAAAAATGATTCTCTGGTATCATTTCTTCTATATTTATAAATTCATTTGCAAATTGTTTATTTATTCTTTTGGTCATTGCCATACTTATCACTTACTTTCTTATATACTCCATAATAATTATATCATTTTTTCATAAAAAAAGTAAGGATTGTAAGCTTAAAAATTGGAATATATAAGCATCCTTACAAATTAATTATACAGCAAATTTAAAAAAAATAAAAGACTATTAACAAAATTTCTTTTGTCAACAGTCTGAGAAATGAGAAATCATTTCTTTTTAATTTACTTTTTTAAGTAGAATTGATATAGTAAAGACAGGTGATTGTATGAAAATAATTGATAAAAGTGAAGTAGCTTCTTACATAAAAGACAATGACATGGTAGCGATTTCAGGAAGTGGTGGTTCAGGAAGTCCAGAAGCACTAATAAGAAGTGTAATGGATTCCTATTTAAAGAGTGGACACCCAAAAAATATTGGTGTAACATGTGGAATCTCTCCAGGAAATTTAACAACGGATGATGTAGGAATGAACATGCTTGCGAAAGAAGGACTAGTAGGAAAGGCAATCTGTGCTCATCTAGGAATGGGAAAGGTATTTGGAAATGCAATTGGAAACAATCAATTTCCAGCGTTTGCCGTTCCTCTAGGAGTAATTAATCATTTATATCGCGCTATTGCCGGTCACGAAGATGGAATCCTAACACATATTGGATTAGGGACATTTGCCGATCCAAGAATAGAAGGGTGTGCAGCCAATCAAAAAGCTAAAGCAATAGACCCCATAGTTGAACTAGTAAATATCAACGGAAAAGAAAATCTATTTTACCATACTTTTAAAATTAATGTCGCCTTAATCAAAGCAAGCTATGCTGACGAAGAAGGAAACATTTCTTTTCAAGAAGAAGGAATCATAGGGGAACAATATAATATGGCTATTGCCGCACATAACAGTGGGGGAATCGTGATTGTAGAAGTCAAAGATGTTAAAAAATCAGGAAGTTTCCGAGCTAGAGACGTCTTAATTCATTCTTCATATGTGGATTATGTGGTTGTAAATCCTCCTACCAAAGAATTAGGAGATTATAACATTCCTTTCTATCGACCAGAATTAACAGGAGACAAAAAGATTCAACTTGAAGATATTAAAATTAGACCCTTAGATGAAAGAAAAATCTGTGGTCGAAGAAGTGCTTTAGAACTAAAAAAAGGAGATGTAATAAATCTAGGGGTTGGAATGCCTGATAGTGTGGCTAACGTCTGTGCTGAAGAGGGAGTAAGTAATCATATTTACTTATCTGTAGAATCAGGACCAACGGGTGGAGTACCCATTGGAGGAGTTGTCTTTGGGGCATCTATTAATCCCGATTCAGTAATTGCCACTGCTGAACAATTTGATGCCTATAATGGAGGAAGTCTAGATATGGCCGTGGTTGGTCTAGCCGAAGTAGACAAAGAAGGAAACGTCAATGTCTCTAAATTTGGAACAAGAGTTACCGGACCAGGGGGATTTATTAACATTACTCAATCAACCAAAAAAATTATTTTCATGGGAACTTTTACCGCTTTGAATTTAGAAGAAAAAATAGAAAATGGAAAATTAATCATTACTCATGAGGGAAAAAAATCAAAATTTGTCAATCAAGTTCAACAGATTACCTTCTCAGCAAAACAGGCATTAAAAAACAATCAAGACATTTTATATGTGACTGAAAGAGGGGTATTTAAGCTGACAAAAGAGGGAGTCACCTTAATAGAAATCGCTCCAGGAGTAGATTTAAAAAAAGATATCTTAGAACAAATGGACTTTACACCAGTCATCGCAAAAAATTTAAAAATTATGGATGAAAGAATCTTTAGAAAAGAAAAAATGAACATCAAAGAAGAATTCTTAAGTAAGGAGTAAACAATGAGAGTATTAATCTTAAATGGAAGCCCTCACAAAGATGGGTGCACATCAACAGCCTTAAAAGAAGTTGAAAAGATACTAAATCAAGAAGGGATTGAAACGCAAACCTTGCAGATAGGAAATTTAGAAATCCGGGGTTGTATTGCCTGCAACTACTGTAAAGAACATAAAAAGTGTGTCTTTGATGATGTAGTCAATGAATCCGCTAAGATTTTTGAACAATGTGATGGATTACTCATTGGCTCTCCAGTATATTATAGTGGAGCAAGTGGAACTTTGCTTTCTTTCTTAGATCGATTCTTTCATAGTAGCTATATCAAGAAAAGTATGAAAGTAGGAGCCGCCATCCTCTCTTCTAGAAGAGCAGGCTCTACTTCTGCTTTAGATGAAATTTATAAATACTTTGGAATATCAAATATGCCCATTGCAACAAGTACCTATTGGAATGAAGTCCATGGATTTACCAAAGAAGATGTATTAAACGATAAAGAAGGTGTTCAAACCATGCACAACCTAGCAAGAAATATGGCTTTCTTAATGAAGTCGATTGAGTTAGGCAAGAAAGAGTATGGACTTCCTCAAATTGAAACGGGAACATTTACAAACTTTATGAAGTAGATTGCAAGGATACAAATGGAATTTGAAAGAATAAAAACTCCTAAAGAATTTTTAGAGTATATGAATAACAATATCACTTATGGTTTCATAGGAAAGAATGGAAAAAAATATCAAAATTTTTCTTCAGAAGAATGGTTAAAAGAAGGAATCGTACAGAATGGAGAAGAAGCCCTAAAAAGTAAAATTGGAACCTGTTATGATCAGGTAGAGCTAGAACGTCTTTGGTTTGAAAATCATCACATTGAAGTAAAAACCATCTTTATTTGGTTTGAAGTAGATTATGAAAACAATTATCCTACTCATACATTCTTAGTGTATAAGAATAATCATAAATGGTATTGGTTTGAACATGCTTTTGAAGATTGCAGGGGAATACATGAATTTGATAGCCTTGAAGAAATAATCAATACCGTTATTTCAAAACAACTTGAATATGCAATCAGCATCGGTATTGCAAAAGAGAGTGATAAGAAACTTATCAAAAGTTATGAGTATAAGAAAATAATCGAGCCTCTTACAATAGAAGAGTTTATCAATCATGTCATAGAATAAAAAATAAGAGTGCTTACTTACAAAAAAGAGCAACTAGAATAGTTCTAGTTGTTCTATTTTTTCTCCACAACTCATGAATAGTAATTCTTTTACAGTTTCATAGGATTTAGCATAGGAATTGGGAATCTCAAGAAGGATGATTCCTTTTTCTTTGCAAATCTCTGCTTTGCGTCTGTCACATCTCTCTCTATTGATATCTCCAAAATGTTCACCACCTTGTAACTCAATAACAATTTTAGAAATCAAATCGCTTCCCTGGATTTGATAGAGTACTACATCAAATTCATATTTCGTTTGACAAAGAAGAGGGTCACTAGCAAAAATAGTAGAGAAAGCTACATTTCTTTTTGCTTGAAATATAGGATATACACTACAGAAATGAGAAATTGTTTTATAAAAGAAGTCTTCGTTTTTACTACCATTGGACTTCCCAATTTGAATGACATATGATTCACTTGGTGCAACCTCAGAGTTCCCGTTATTTTGAACATACTTTACAAGATTATATAAATCATCTTTTTTATCCGTAGACAAATACTCTAACGCTTCTACATCAGCAACTACAATTAAATTTTTCTTTGCTCTTGTAACAGCCACATTGGTAATCTCACTATTATTCTTAATCCAATCAAAAGTTCTCTTACTAGTCTTAGGAGAAATTGAAGTAGAAATAATAATCGTGTTTTTTTCATCTCCCTGAACTTGATGAATAGTTCCACAAGTAATAGACTCTAAATGTCGTTCTTTTAACATGGAATTAATAAGATTCTGTTGGTTTTTGAATGGAGTGATAATTGCAACATCATCTAACTGATTTCTACTGACATAGTCTACAACGGCTTTCGCTTCTTCATAATTTTCATTCTTATATCTTGAATTCATATTTTCCACATTGATGAAAGAAAGATTTCCTTCCTCTTTTAGAAAATCCAAATTCAATTGATTCTCATAGAATCTTTGATTCGAAAAATTAATAATCTTTTTTCCACATCGATAGTGATAGGAAAGCATAATTTCTTTAGAAATATGATCATGATTTCGCATAATATCTAAAATCGAATTCTTCTTATAATCATAGTCATCAGAGATGCCATATTCTTCTTTTAAATATTCATTGATAGCATCTTCCAAAACAATAACTGGCTTTAATTGATTGCTGTCTCCAACTAGTAGCAATTGTTTTGCTCTAGCAATAGGGAGAAGAGCTGTAGCACAGTTGCATTGTCCAGCCTCATCCATAATGACTAAATCAAATGTGTGATTAGCGCTTCCTAGGCGAGAAGAAGAGATATTAGTCGTAATGATAATAGGAAATACACTTTCAAGTAACTTGATGTGAGCATCATCACTGCACCATTTATTAAATTTACTCACGCGAGATTCCATGTTTTTAATTTGACAAATAGAAATCAGTTCTGCAAAACGAGGATTCTTTAACTTCTTAATATATCGTAAAGATTCAAAAAATAAATATTGTTTAAATAATGGATCATCAGATACAGAATGAACTAAATTTAACACATCAGAATTGGAAATAGAAGGTAAATTTTGATATTCTATTTGTAATATTTTTAGTTCTTCTAAGATTGTTTGATAAGTGCGACTCGAAGGATTATCAATCGACTTCATCAAAGTGGTTGCACTTTCAATTCGTTCTTCCAACTCTTTTTTATGTTCATAGGTCGCGAGACACTCTACTAAAGATTGATTTCCTTGACTAGTAATAGTTTTAATATAAGAAAGTTTCTTTTCATCGGGTTCTAACTTTGTTTCATAATGATAAAGTTCTAAAATACGCTCCGTCGACTTTGCTACTTCATTATAATTACCAAGTCTTAGATAAGGGAAAGGAATCTCTTGATGATTTCGATTAGAAAATGATAGTTTCTTTATAATTCCATCAATTGGTTTATTATTGGAAGAACAAATTAAAGTAGTTTTAGAATGAAAGAAAGCACTTAAAACAACATTTAAAATGGTTTGTGTTTTACCAGTTCCCGGAGGTCCTTGAACATAAGTAATCGGGTATTTCATGGTATTATAAATGACTCTCATCTGATCAATATTGACTTTGTTATCATAGATAATAATAGGAAGTTCTTTTCTTTTTGCACCAAAACGATTCGTATTTCCAAAGAAAGCTTTTAAAGGACGTTCTAAATGACCTGTTCTCATCTTTTCTTCAATAATAGCGTAGGTAGGTTCTAGATTTGCCTTGATGGCTCTTTCTAAAATCATGAATTCTGGCATTTGATTTAATATTTCGGAGTCTTTTAAATGAGCCCTGATTAACTGAGAATATTCTTCTAAATAAGAATCTAAGTGTTTTGTTATTTGATCTATAAAAACTTCTGGATCCATGTCGATATAAGAAGATAAAGAATGCTTTTTATGATGAATCAAAAAAGAATAATTAATGCGAGGTTGATCATTAATTGATAAAATTTTACTACGAGGATTAAAAACAACTTCATAATAAAGAATCACATATTTTTTATCATTTTCATCGATTGATAAAAATGAGAGAATCAAATGATTACAGATATTATAAGAATTTTTACCATCATATTTTTTAATATAGAGTAAAACTTGTTTTTCTTGCTCTTCGTTTAACAAAATTCTTTTCTTTTTTAAGAGAACATCTTTATCGATACCAGAAATCAAAAAAGAATCTTTTTGATAAGGGTCATTATCCAGTTCATTACATTTTAAATAATATCTTAAAATATGATGATTAAAACTTTCGTATTTTAACCATTCTGCTTCTAAAGGATGAGTTTCAATCTTTTCAATTAATTCTTGAGGAGTTTCATAAGTTGTAAATTCTAGAATCTTAGCCGAAAGAATTTGATCAAATTTAATCATGGCTTCTAGACTATACAAAGACTTCTGAGCATTAAAAATATCTACAGAAAGAATCTTACTCTTTAAATCAATATCTTTAATAGCAATCCAATAATAGGTCGTTTCTTTTCGATTATTCTTATAAGCAATATCAATCCATTTCCCATTTTTGATGGCTTCAGACACAACTAATTCTATACTTCTCATCTATCATCACTATTACTATTCTACCAGAAAAGAATAAAAAGAAAAAGAGGAAAAGATATGATATAATAAATGAAAGTATAAAAGGAGTTTATATGAAAAAAAGAATAGTTTTATTAATACTAATAATAAGTTGCACCATCTTCTTTTTAATATTATCTCCAAAAGAGGAGAATAGTAAGAAAGAGAACTATCAAATAAAT
>JAFUYX010000028.1 GCA_017476885.1 Bacilli bacterium
ACTCCTACTTGAAATAAATCATCCATGTTTACATTTCTGTTTTGATACCCTCTTAAAACACTTAACACTAATTTTAAATTTCCTTCAATTAATTTTTCTTTTGCTTTGATATCACCATTTTGATAGGCTTGAAACAATAGTGTTTGTTCTTCTTGAGATAATACTGTTAGTTCACTGGTATTGACCCCTGTAATTTCTACTTTATAGTTTGCCATATTAAAAATCCTTTCTTATTATTTATGGAAGGATTTTTCTATATTTATACATTTATTCCTCTTTTAGTTTTTCTATGGCTTCTTTTAGGGTGGAGACTTCGATGATTTTGATTTCATAGTTTTTTTGTTTCTTTATTTCGATGGCTTCTTCATAGTTTCCCTTCGGAACTAAAAATATATCGGCTTTGTTTTTCACAGCTCCCATGAGTTTATATTTGACTCCCCCAATTTCTCCCACGTTTCCGTCTCTATCAATCGTTCCTGTTCCAACAATTGTTTTTCCCTTCGTGATATCTTCTTCTACAAGTGAATTATATAGCGATAGAGCCATCATAAGTCCTCCAGATGGACCTGATTCGCTCTGTTTCATTTCAATGCTTGCTTTTGGATTTTCTTCGTAGTTATAGGTTAAAGTCATCGCAATTCCAATTTTTGGACCATCAAGGTCAAACACCTTAGCTTTCTTATGTTCTTCTTTATTGTTTCTTTTTACTAGAATATCTACTTCATCTCCGATTTGATGTTTTTCCACTAAACTCTTCAGTTCTTTTGTGTTTTTAAAAGTTTGAGAATCAATTTCTAGTACTTGATCTAGTACCTTTAAATCGGTTGTTGCCCTTTCATCAATATAGGTTACAAAGATATTTTCAGACTCTATTTGAACTTCTTTTCCAGCAAGAGCATAAGAAGCAAAAATAGCGTGATCAATGGATTCTTGGGTAGCAATTTTATCAGCTGCCATTCTTTCTTTTAAAGTTTCATTGTCATACTTTAAATCTTCTTCTGGTACTAAATCCCAATCAGGAATGAGTTTGGAAAGTAATACATAGGGAATACTTCCTCTTACTAAGGAAACATAAGACATTCCAAGGACTCCACTAGTAGGATATCCGTTTTCTACTTTGACTCTACTTTTTAAATCCACAATTCCTCCAGGGGTATATACTTTATAAGGTAATTCTATATAGAAAAGTAAGAATATGGTAAGTAATAATAGTAATGATTTATATTCTTCTTTGATAAATTGAATTGTTTTATTTTTTATGTACTCGATTTTTTCTTTCATTGAAATCCTCCTGTAACATTATAGCAAATTATTTTTTAATCATGAATGTTTTTTTACTATTTGACATAAGTTTTATTATGAAAAAAACGATTTTCTCTATCCTTCTCTTGCTTTTTTGCTTAGGACTATTGTTTGTCAAAAACACGATCATTCAAGAGTCTATCATTTCTGCTTCTCAATTATTTTTTTACAAAGTATTTCCTTCTCTTTTTCCAATGATGATACTATCTGACCTCTTTTTCTATTTTCATGTTCCGGAGGTCATTTCCCATTTTCTAGGCCCTTTGTTTTCCAGGTTTTTTCACATGAGTTTTCAAGGATGTTATCTTTTTTTACTCTCTTGTATCAGTGGGAGCCCTGCTAATGTGTATGCAATGAAAAATCTTGTTTTAGAAAACCAGCTATCTATGGAAGAAGCCTGTTATTTAGTGTCCTTTTCTTTTTTTCAAAGTCCTTTGTTTCTGTATTCAGCCATTTCTTCTTTTGCACCGAATTCTCACGTTTTCTATTTAATGCTCATCCCCTATGTGTCCAATTTAATTCTTGGATTTTTCACACGGCCTGTCTTTTCTTTTCAGAACATTAAGAAAAGTCCCACTTATCAAGAATTTGGGTTATTCTTTTCTAATTCTTTAAAAAATGTGATGAATACTTTAACTTTTGTTCTTGGTTCCATGGTTTTCTTTTTTCTTGTAAATTCATTGATAAATCCAAAGAATGTTGCTTTTTTAAAAGGAATTTTGGAAATATCCCAAGGGCTATATGCTCTGAGGAGTTTCGAGAACTCGTTATTTGTAAAAGAACTCTTGGCCATGATCTTTGTTTCTTTTGGAGGTCTTTCGATTCACATGCAAGTGAAAGGGATTTTAAGTGAGGCTGGGATTCCTTATCTTCCATTCTTAAAAGGAAGAATCTATGAAATCATTGTATCTATCACTCTTTTTTTGATGTTTCATTATGCATTTTTTTTAAAAATGTGATTCTTTTATGATAAATACACATTCCAAATTAAAAATACTCCATACACTACTGTTGAAAGGAGATTTTTAATGAGATGTCAAAATAGTGATTACCAAAGAGCTTATAATTATGTGAAACAAGCAAATCAAAATAGACTTTTCCCAATTGTATATCAATGTCAAGGAGTCCAAGGCCCTCCAGGTCCTCCAGGAGCTGCGACCATAGAGGTTGGGACAACGACAACTGGAGAAGCCGGAACAGAGGCTTCTGTTGTAAATTCAGGGACAAGCGAAAATGTTATTTTAGACTTTGTGATTCCTCAAGGAATCCAAGGCGAGACTGGTCCCCAAGGGCCTCAAGGTATTCAGGGAATCGCTGGACCAGTAGGGCCTCAAGGAGCAGATGGAATTACACCTACTTTAGCAATCGGTACTGTTACAACAGGAGCGCCTGGAAGTGAGGCTGCAGCAAGTATCACAGGAGAAGCTCCCAATTATGTTTTAAATTTAACTATTCCGCAAGGGCTTCCTGGCGCTATAACTGATTTTGCTGATTATTATGCCATGATGCCACCTGATAATACTGCAACCATTGCGGTTGGAGAAGATGTTGCTTTTCCCAGTGAAGCAAGTAGTTTTGGGGATAGTATTACAAGGCTTTCGGATTCTACATTTAATCTGGCTGAAATAGGAACTTATCAAATATTTTATCAAGTTCCTGTCACTGAAGCTGGTCAATTAGAACTTGCAATTAACGATATCGCAGTAGCAAATTCTGTGAATGGAAGAGCAACGGGAACGTCTAATATTACGGGAATGAACATTATTGAAACCACTACGGAAAATTCTGTCTTATCTTTAAGAAATCCAGAAGGAAATACAACGGCTTTAACTATTACGCCTACTGCTGGTGGAACTAGTCCTGTCAGTGCTCATCTCATCATTCTTAAATTACAATAACATTTTAAAAGGTAGAGAAATCTCTACCTTTTTAGTTTAAACTATCTAGTGCAAGTAAAATCATTGTATCAAGAGATTTTTCTCTATCCTCAATAGACATGAAATTTTCTTTATACTTGCTATCTACTACGGTTAGAATTGCAGCCGCTTGTTTATCGAAGCTATCAGCAATATGGAATAAGGCGAATGTTTCCATCTCTTCACCAATGACTTCGATATCCTCAGGGACTCTTTTTAACACGTGTTCATTATCGGAATAAAATCCAAATTGTTCTGTGCACATGACACATCCTTCATGGAACTTCAATTTTTTAGAGACTGCAGTTTCTCTAATACGATTGGTTAGTTCTTTGCTAGGATAAGCAATATGCGTTGGGTCTCCGTTATAGGAATAGGCAAAATTGGCTTCAGTATAAGATTTTGTCGCTAAAATAAGGTCAGGTACATCCATTTCAGGCAACAATCCTCCACAGGTTCCAATTCGAATTATTTTTTCTACCCCAAAGAAATAAAATAACTCAAATGCATAAATACTCATACTAGGCATTCCCATGCCATGTCCCATTGCAGTGACTCTTGTTCCTTTATAATACCCAGTGTATCCAAACATATTACGAGCTCTTGTAACTAGTTTGGCATCCTCCAAAAACTTTTCTGCAATGTATTTTGCTCTTAGGGGATCTCCAGGCATTATCACAATTGGAGCTATTTCTTCTTTTGTACATTCAATATGAGCTGGTTTAATATGCTCCATAACTTTAGGTGCTTTCACACACATCATCCTCTTTCTATTCTTTAATATAACTATACCAGCCTTTACACTTTTTGAAAAGAAAAAAAGTTAACTCTAGTGTAAACAAGTGTTAACTTATAATTGATAATATAATTTCAAGAATTTGACCCCCACACCTTTTATTCTGCACAAAAGTCTATCCAATTGGACCAGCGAAAGGGTTTTCGCTGGAATTTGCTATGTGGCACGAAAGGTTGGCACGAGGCTCTTCACATTATAATATTAGCCTACTATAAATGGGCCTTCTGCAGTTCCTGTTCCACTTACAAAATACAAACCAGGGATAAGAGAAACAGCCGGCCGGACCCCACTTGTATCGTACACATAGCTGTCGTAGCTCCAATCACCCCTTGAGCGCACGCCCCCCTCGTAAGCAGAGTAGTAGTTGAAATAGTAAGGAGCAGAAGCCCAGTACCATACGTTTGTTTTATTGACTGCATAATTTCCTATTAAACTATGTTCTGCTGTTGTTAATAGCCCCACTGGATATGTCAAGGCACTATTTCCTTTTTCTGTGTCACTAACTGTGAATGCATCTCTTTTATTTGGACATTTTAAATAATATTTACTTTTGTAAGCATTAAAGTATAAATAATTACTTAAACTTCCTGTCTCACTCCATCCATTTAATTGATTTATTGTCCTATCATTACAGAATATTGTATCTTCTAATTTACTCTCATATTCTGTATTTTTTATGTTTTGTTCGTACCACCAATCAAGAACTTTTTTAATAGTGCTATCTTTAGCATTAATATCATTATTATTTACCATTTTGTTTAATGCATCAGGTCCTGTTTCATTTCCATTTAATTTTATATAACAAGGAGTTGTTCCATCTTCTAAGTAATAAATATAATACATCTCACTGCAAGTATTACCTGTGGCATTAAAACAGGTATAATGATGGGTATTTAGACTTGTTTTATTTGTGCTGTCTGAAACATCAGCAAATTGTACTGTATTATTTAATGTATAGGTTCCTCCTGTGTAGGTGAAAGATTCTCCATAATAATAGTTATTTGTATTAGATGATAAGCTTTTACTATTATATGTATAGACATCATTATACATGTATCCTACATAGGTTGGTGAGTTAGAACTTGAGTTAAACGCACTTGTTCCAATAGCCGCATAATTGGTACTTACTCCCATTTTTAAGACATATCCTGTTGTATCATTTTCTTTTGATACTACATAATATGGATTTGTACAACTAGTACTCGTATCTCCACAGGTATATTTTCCTATGATAATTGCTGAATCCGTACTAAAGTTCATTGTAGAAGTATCACTTAAAGTATAAGTACTTCCATCATAGGTATAACTTGTCCCATAAACCTTATTACCACTTAAGGAAAGTGTTTGACCACTAAAGCCTGTATGGTTACCTGAAGCTGTTGTACATTTACCATTGCTATCTAAATCACCATTATAGATGAGCTTTAATCCTCCTGTTCCAGTTACTCTAACTAACTTCCAACACATATTTGCAAATTTAACATTATTATCTTGATGATTACCTCTTAGGTAGTAAGATGTTCCATAATCATCTTCCATAGAGCATATGATTGGTTCTTCTGTTGTTGAATATGGATTAATTATTGAACCATCTTCACTTAGTGTAAGACAACTACTACTACTATTTTCTGTATAGGTATAATTTGAATTTAATTTAGATAACATTTTTAAAGTTTCTTCAGGGCCAGCGCACTCTGTGATTTCACCTACTATACTTCCAGAGAATTTCTTTCCCATATCTCCTGTTTGGTCTAATTCTGTTTCAACGTAAGTAACGGTCAAGGTATAGTTATTTGTACTACTTGCATTAATCTTCATTCCACTCGCTAAGGTAGCATTTGTTGTTGGAAATGTTGCTAGACTTAATGGTAGATTATTTGTTCCATCACTTAAAGATACGTGTAAATCACTAGTATTTACAAATGTATTAATAACATTACTCCAATTCAAGTTAAAGCATAAATTGATATCATTGTCATTTTTTACTTGGAATGTTTGAGTCACACTCTCTCCTGGTATCATCAAATCACTAGAGGAAGTAGTTCCATCGATAATTTGCAAGTCTTTCAAATTCTTTGTAGCAATACTCGTATTTCTTGTTCCTGTATTTGTTACCTCAGCTGAAAAATATGCGTATACTCCTTGATAAACAATTGTAATGAGTAGCATTAAAGAGGAAGCTACAACAATATATAATTTTGCATTATTCTTCATTACATCACTACCCTTCTATTTTTATTTTAACTCTAAAAGGTTATCCTGTCAAAATAATTCTCCCACTTTACAAAAAAAGACTACTAATAGTCTTTTTTTAAGGTTCTTGTTAAACCCTTTTGCAGAATTCTTTGATCTTTACTCAGGGTTTTAAAATCACTTTTTAGTTGCCTCATAAACTCATCTTTTTGATTTACAATAGTTTTTTCAAGAACATTAAAATCACACTCGATAAAATCTTTAGGGTTTAATGCTTCTTCTCTTTGGTTTAGGAGGTAAGCCTCAAAATGTTTTAATTCCTCAACAACAATTTCAACAAGAGGATTTCCTTGAAAATATAAACTTAAAATCTCTTCAATATGGTCTAGTTCATCGATGGTTATCGTGCTGTCAGAAGCTCCAGATAAATGAAGAACCACTGGCTCTGTCTTTTCTTGTTCTTTTGTTTTTTCATAAAATTTAATCACTAAATCAAACCCTTTTTTCTCTATCTCGACAAAGTTTGATACCCCTTTATTGGAACCTTGAAAAATCATGAGTGAATCAATATCGTATTCCCTATTATTATGCCCTCCTATATCTAAGTGTGGCGGCATATAAATGTCGTATTGTATATGAGCGTTTTCAACGCATAGTCCCGTGACTGTCATTGGAATTCCTTTTTTTTCTAAACAATTGATTCCGTAGATATATCCCTTCTCTGATTTAATACTGTATTTATCTACTTTATTTCCAAATTTACTATATGGTTGGACATCGTAAGTAATTTCTGTTTGAATTTCATCCATCATTTTGTTGTTATTTACTTTCGTGTAGGTTTTTTCATAGAGGTCTTCGTTTCCTTTCGATAAACGCATGGATACTCTTTTTCCAAAGTTTTTAAAGAATTCCCTTGACTCTTGATTGTCTCGTTCAATAGTAACTTGATAGCCTTGATCTTCTATCGTGATTTGTTCTTTGATGCATGTATCATCGGTTAAGTCATAAATCTCGCATTTCGTATAATTGGGATGAAACTCCTTGACAAGACAATCAAACGATTGTTTCTCCATGATTCCTTTTAAATAGGAAGCATAAGAAACTGTTTTTCCATCTATATACTCGATTAATTCCAAATGAGAAGATTCATCACAGGTTGTCATTTGATATTGATCAAGCCTTGTTATGTCAATTGAAATTTTAAAAATATTCGCAAGTTTTATCAATGCTTCATTTCTTTGGCTCGGATTATTTAAATATATGTGATACCAGTGTTGAATCACTGGATTTTTCTTGTTTTGTCTTTTCATATTACACTTCCTTGTTTTGATATTCTAGCATAGGCATTAAAAAAAATCAACTTCTCAGTTGACTTTCTTTTTTAAATTGGTGACCCGTACGGGATTCGAACCCATGAATAGCGCCGTGAAAGGGCGTCGTGTTAAGCCACTTCACCAACGGGCCATAAACAAAATGGTGGGCCTGGGGGGACTTGAACCTCCGACCTCACGCTTATCAGGCGTGCGCTCTAACCAGCTGAGCTACAAGCCCATTTTGCTTGACAACATATACATTGTACCCTATTAGATTTTATTTTTCAAGTACTTTTTATACTTTCTTTAAAAAATAAAATGGCGGAGCAGGAGAGATTTGAACTCTCGCGCCGGTTACCCGACCTACACCCTTAGCAGGGGCGCCTCTTCAGCCTCTTGAGTACTACTCCATTTCCAAGTGGTTACTCATTCATTTTACTATGAAATCTTCTAAAAAACAAGAGTTTTTTTAAGAATCCTCTTGTTTTTTAGATTTTTTTCATTCTTTGATGGAGAAACATCCATAGAATTTGCATGACAAATAAGGAATAATAGATTCCATCTTGAAGATCAAAAATAGTTGTTAATACAAATCCTAGTATTGATGTTGCAATACCATGAATCATCAAATATTTCTTCTCTGCTGGGGAAGTCCCCAACTTTGTGCTTAAAAATACCGCAGCAAAGAAAAGATGTGAATTTAAAATCTGTGATAGAATATCTTTCTGAGTGCCTATACTTGCATATATGATTGCTAATATAACGTAGGTTGCTATCATGGTTGTGGGCAATTCTTTTTTATAGTAAACATCTTGCAAGGATACTCCAAAATAGATTATCATGAGTAGGATACTAGTACTTCCTAGATTTCCTACTCCTCTTCCAAACAAAAGATCTGCTGGACTATATAAATATGCATTGTTTACTTCAACTATGTTTTGATAATCTATTTTTAAGATTATTGTTGCAATGAAACTAGTAAGTATTTTAAATAGTAAGAGATTAGAAATGCATAGCATCTTCTTTGTTCCTATCTTTTTGCCAAAATAATACAGAGCTACTAGAATAGTAAAACACCAGATTGGAAATCTAGGTGGTATCATGATACTTAATAGTAAGGACTCCATTCCATCTTTGATTGTTAGTTTCATTTTTCTTGAAAAAATCATTTGACTTAGAATGCTGATTAGTGGACATAAAAAATACTCTAACGCGGATAAAAGATTCATTTTCCCTATAAAGACATAGGATAATCCATTCTTATATACTCCATAGCCATACATCAATATTAAGATTGCCAATAGAGTGTACTCTATCTTGTCTTTTTTTTGTTCAAAATGCATATATACTTGTTTCATTTTTCTTCCCCCTTGATATAGTGCTCTAGTTTTATATTGCTTGGACATATAAAGGTACAAAGACCACATGAAACACATTTTGGGTCTATAACAGGTTCATTTTTTAAGAAAGCTCTATAGGGATTACAATGAAATGGACACACTTCAATACATTTTCCACATGAAATGCAAAAAGATTCTTTTCTTTCTTTTGTTTTCATAAAATAAATGGCTCTGGTTTTCTCATCAATGATAGCCTCTTCTTGTATTTTAGTTCCCCTCATAAGGCCATTTAATAGAATATCATAAGAGCATTTTTTCATTTCTAGAAGTTCTTTTATAATATCTTTTAACGGAGTTCCTATTTTTACTTTTACCACCATAGGATTTTTAATTGCGTCTCCTGTAAAAGTAACAAAAACAATGTCTTTACTACGTTTTTTTAAGCCTTCTTCATAGATATTTAATACTTCCTCTGTAGAAATGATGTAAGTCTCCTCTTTTAATCTAAGATAGTTTTTTAATATGTTATCTTCTCCTATTGGATACATATCTCCTAGTATTTCCAATGTGATATTGGGATAAGTTCCTATTTCTGAAGAAAACGCTTCGATGGATTCTCGGTCATTTTCTTTCAGACAAATTTGAATCGCTTTCATAGAAAATGCTGAAGCTAGTAAATCAAGGGTAGATAGGATCTCTTTTGCATAAGACTTATGCAGGGTTGTTTTTGTAACGAGATATGGTTCATCTTCGATTCCATTTAGAATCATCCTTTGTTTGTTTTTAAATCTTGTTGTATCCATTCCCGTTTCTTCTAGAATAGTAGAAAAATTGAGTTTTAAAGCTTTTGTTGTATATTCTTTCACTCCATTGTAAGAATCATCTTCTTTAAAGTCATTCTCTATTTTGAGATAGTACTTTCCTTCTTTTTCAATAATTCCTTCTATGGTCCCGCTGACTGGACTAAGTATCGTTTTATGATCTTGGCAAAAGATTTTTTCTCCTTTCTTTATATTTCTCTTTTGAATCATAAATTTTGTGTTTTCTTCCACATTGAGATAGATGAATTTGGGAAACAAATACGATTCTATTTTACTACTTACTTTTATTCTTTGGTCTTTTGATATGGTTAGTAATTTTTTCATACTTCATCCCTCATCCTACATTTTTATTATATCAGTTTTTTTTATTATAAGGAAGATAAATTATGGTATCATTACATTGAAAATAGAACTGAGATGTTGAAGTTGTCAACAAATTGAGTTCTATGATGGGTACCTTGTTTGCTAGACATCAATAAAAAACCGTAAATTAAAAAGAGAAAAGTCATTTTTCTCTTTTTGTGTCTATATTTATAATACAACTTCCCAAAATCATCTCTATTTCTTTAGAAAGTTATAGATGTTTTTTAAACTCTTTAAATTCGCTAGAGTTTTCAAGATCTGTATCCATGAGTGCTTGGAAGAGTTTCTTTTGTTCACGTGTAAGTTTTGTTGGCGTCACTACTTGGATGACTACATATTCATCCCCTTTTCTAGAAGTATTGACTATAGGTAGTCCTTTTCCTTTTAATTTGTATTTGGTTCCACTTTGAACGCCTGGTTTTACTTCCATAATGACATTACCATAGATTGTTGGAACTTCTTTTTGGCACCCTAAAGCTGCTTCTGCAATGGTGATAGGAAGATCAATATATAAATCATTTTCTTCTCTTTCATAGAAATCACTAGGTTTCACATGAATTTCAAAATAAATGTCTCCATTTGGCCCTCCGTTGATACCGGCTTCTCCTTTTCCTGAAATTCTTAATTGATGTCCTGTATCAACCCCTTCTGGAATATGAATAGAAATGGTTTTCTTTTTTTTGAGTTGTCCTGCTCCACGGCATTTATCACATGTTTTTTTAAAGGTTTTTCCACTTCCTTGGCATCTTGGACAGGTGGTTCTTGATTGCATGATTCCAAACAAACTTCTTTGTTCTGTTACAACTGTACCGCTTCCGTTACAATAATCACATTTTGTCTCGTCAAACCCACCTTTTCCCCCACAAGAATCACAGGTATCGTTGAGAGAAAGTTCGATGTCTTTGTCTAGTCCAAATGCGGCTTCTTCAAATGTTAAATCGAGCCTTACAAGGGTATCTCTTCCTTTGCGCGCTCTAGAAGAGGTAGAACTTCTTCCACCCCCAAAGAAATCTTCAAATCCACCAAAGCCTGAAGAAGAAAATCCTCCTCCAAACACTTGTCTTAGAATGTCATTTAAATCAATATCTCCCGGGTCAAATCCTCCATATCCACCTGCAGAGCCATCGAAAGCAGCTGATCCAAATTGATCGTATTGAGCACGTTTATTTTGGTCCGATAATACGGCATAAGCTTCTCCAATTTCCTTGAATTTGGCTTCGTCTCCTGTTTCTTTGTTATCTGGATGGTATTTTTTGGCTAGTTTTCGAAATGCTGATTTAATTTCTTGCTCTGTTGCAGTTTTTTCTACCCCCAATGTTTCATAATAATCTTTTTTACTGGCCATCTGATTCACTTCCGTTCTTTATTTTAATAAATTTTTCTAATAATTCGTCAAAATAGGAAATTGCACTTTGATAAACACTCTCCTCTTTTAAATCTATCCCTAAAATATTAAAGGCTTCCTTAGGCCACTTATCTGACCCGGTTTTTAGATACGATAGATATTTTTCTAGGACTACTTGATTTCCTTTTAAAATTTCTCGGGCTAGATAACAAGCCATTGAAATGCAAAAGGCATAATTATATAAGTAAAAATCCATGTAGTAATGACTTCTTCTCATCCATGAGTATGCTGAGTATTCATCTAACTCAACTTCTTTTCCATAGTATTTTTTAAGGGAATCTAAAGTAATCGCATTCATGTAGTCTTTAGTTATTGTATTTCCGTTTTGAACGTACTCATAAAAATCACTTTCTAGTTATGCTTCTCTGACTGCCCCGAATAAATTAGATAGAATCACATTTAAAATGTTTTCAATCCCTGATAGTTTTTCTTCTTTGGTCTTTCCATGGTCTGCTAAGTAACTAGAGAGTAAGCATTCATTTGTTAAAGATGCCACTTCGGCCATGATACTTGGTACTTCACGATAGCTAGGTTCATTATTCTCCATCACATATTGATGGTGAACGTTATGCCCTCCTTCATGAGCAAGCGTCGAAACTGAATCTAAGTTATAATTAAATGACATTAAGATTCTCGAGTTCTTATCAAGGGTTGAGAATGAATATCCTCCAGAACATTTTTTAGGATACTGACAATAATCTACATAGTGATTGTCAATGATTCTTTGAAAGTGACTCAGATAATCTTCTCCTAGAGGTTTTAATGCCTTCAAGATGAGCTCTTGAGCTTCTTCTATGCTATATTCTTTTTTAGAGCCCGCCATATTCATGCTTAGATCGTATTGATATAGTTTGGAATATCCCAGTTCTTTTCTAAATACGCGATAATACTTATGAAGACTGTCCAAATTTTTTTCTACGGTATGAACTAACGCATCGTATGCTCCACTCTCCATATTCAAATAGAATAATTTTGCTTCGAATGGACTCTTGAACTTATGGATACGTGCATCTACAATACTTGATTTTACATATCCTTGTAAAAACTGTGCTGAAGAAACTCCATATCTTCCTAAGACTTCATTATATTTACGTCTTACTTTCTCACGGATATTTCGATTCTCATTTTTGAGTAATTTGGATAGATTTGTTGGTGCGATTTCAACTTCTTCTCCGTCGATTTTGATTTTTCCATAATCATGTTCAGAATTTAACATGGTACTAGACATGTCATCGAAATGATTCATGGCATTGTCTAATTCTGAGATAATACTTTCTTTCTCTTCATCTAAAATATGTTCTTTTTTTCGATAGATTCGATCTAAAGTTGGACGATATTTTTGAAGTCTAGTCTCCTCTTTAAAAAGACTTTCATACTTTTCTTTTGATAGTTTCAGTAAAGATGGTGCAAAAAAGGCAGTTGCAATTTCATAATCATTTAGTAAATCTTCTGTCTTTTCTTTTTGACTCATTGATTTAGAAACACCTAATTCTTGATCATTTTTAAGATAGGCATAAACATATAAATTGCTTGCTACAATATCAATATGAGTACTTAATTCTAGAAATTCAAATAAATCTTTTGCACTTTCACAACAGTCTTTGTAATTTCCAATTCTTTTTATTTCTTTTTGGCATTCCCTCAATTCAGTGTTAAAATCATCTTCACTTTTGTAAAAATCAGATAAGTCCCATTTGTATTTTTCTGGAACTTCTTCTCTACTTTTGTAATTTTTCATATTCCTATCCTTTCTTGAACAAAGGGAAGGTTCTAGTTTCCGAGAACCTAACTTTATTTTTCTTCGTATGAAGCTTCTTCTACGTCGTCACTTTTCTTTTTCTCTTCTTTTTCTTCGCTTTCCGTTGTAGTTTGATTTTCTTGATTTTTCTTTGCTGCTTCTTCATATACTTTTGTGGAAAGTTTCATGGCAACTTCTTGAAGACTCTCTGTTTTCTTTTTGATGTCTTCTACGTCTCCTTTTTCAAGAGATTCACGTAAATCTTTGATTTTCTCTTCTGCTTCACTTTTATCTTTAGAGTCTACTTTATCTCCTAAATCTTTGATGGCTTTTTCTGTTGCAAAAATCATTTGTTCTGCTTCGTTCTTAGAATCTGCTTCCGCTTTTCTTTTTTCATCGGCTTCTTTATTTGCTTCGGCTTCTTTCATCATTTTATCGATTTCTTCATCACTTAAATTTGTTGTTGATTTAATGGTAATGGATTGTTCTTTATTGGTACCTAAATCTTTTGCTGTAACATTTACAATTCCATTGGCATCAATATCAAATTTTACTTCGATTTGAGGAACGCCACGTGGTGCTGGTGGAATGTTTGTTAATTGGAAGTTTCCTAAAGTTTTGTTATCTGCAGCCATAGAACGTTCTCCTTGTAAGACATGGATGTCTACTGCTGGTTGGTTATCAGCGGCTGTAGAGAATACTTGTGACTTACTAGTTGGAATGGTTGTATTTCTAGGAATTAAAACTGTCATCACTCCTCCTAGCGTTTCTAGTCCAAGAGAAAGTGGAGTTACATCTAGAAGTACTAAGTCATCAACTTCTCCTGTTAGTACTCCTCCTTGAATAGCAGCACCCATTGCAACGACTTCATCAGGGTTAACTCCTTTATGAGGTTCTTTGCCAAGTTCTTTTTTAACAAGTTCTTGAATGTATGGAATACGAGTTGATCCTCCAACTAAGATTACTTCATCAATATCTTTATTAGATAGTTTAGCATCTTTCATAGCTTTTCTTACTGGTTCAAGAGTGGAATCAAATAAATCTCTACATAAGTCTTCAAATTTTGCTTTAGTAAGTTCTACATCTAAATGCAATGGACCATCACTATTTTGAGAAATGAATGGTAGATTAATTTGAGTTGTACTCATACCAGATAGATCTTTTTTAGCTTTTTCTGCAGCGTCTTTTAATCTTTGCATTGCCATAGCATCTTTAGTTAAATCAACACCATTTTCACTCTTAAATGTTTCTGCTAGATAATCAATAATTTTTTGATCGAAATCATCTCCACCTAGTTTATTATTTCCAGCGGTAGATTTAACTTCAAATACACCATCACCAAGTTCTAGGATAGATACGTCAAATGTACCTCCTCCTAGGTCGTAAACTAAAACGGTTTGTGTTTTATCTTGCTTGTCTAGACCATAAGCTAGCGCAGCAGCGGTTGGTTCATTAATAATTCTTTCTACTTTTAAGCCTGCAATTTTACCTGCATTTTTAGTAGCTTGTCTTTGAGCATCATTAAAGTATGCTGGAACAGTAATAACGGCTTCTGTAACAGTGTCCCCTAGATAAGCCTCTGCATCCGTTTTTAATTTGCTTAAGATTTTGGCTGAAATCTCTTCTGGAGTCCAGTCACGTCCATTGGCTTCAACTTTCTTACCACTACCCATTAATCTTTTAATGGATGCAATCGTATTCTTAGGGTTTGTTACTGCTTGTCTTTTAGCTCTATCCCCTACAATTGTTTCGTCTCCTTTAAATGCTACTACACTTGGAGTTGTTCTTCCACCTTCATCATTTGGAATTACAACTGGAGAACCTCCCTCTAAAACAGATACACAACTATTTGTTGTACCTAAATCAATACCTATAATTTTTGCCATATTTATCATTCCTTTCTTATTTATTTACAGGCAATTTCCTTGCCCATATTAGCAAATTATTCTGATATTTTTTTAATTCCTCATCTATTTCTTCATAACTTTTTTTAATAATTCCATCATTTATATAATACCAGACATGAGCTTGTAGGATACAATGCTTCTTGCTATATTCAAATCCATCTGGTATAGTTTTAAATGAATAATTATTTTTAAACTTGATATATGTTTGAGCAAAAGAATCTCTTGCTAGAGCATCAAATGAATCCTCTTTTTCTCTAAGCATTATAAAATGAATATTACCTTTAATATTATCAAGAAATTCGTTATCAATGTTGTCCTGCTCCCTGTATATAAATTTAATGTGTCCAGCACAAGAAGCCTCGGTATAATATCCTTTCTTATTTAATATTGATATTGCTTCAGAAATTTCTTTATCACAGTTAAAATATTCTTCTTGATTTTCAATATCATACGTTTTTGTATTTATAATTACTTGATTATCCATCACACATCTCTTTTATTTACTTTGACCATGGCAGGTCTTATTACTTTATCTTTATACATATATCCTTTTTGCATGACATCAAGGACAATGTTATTTTCAAATTTTTCATCTGTATCCACTAAAACTGCATGCATACAGTTATCATCGAATTCTTTATGCAAACAATCAATTTCTTGAATCTCATATTTTTTTAAGGTCTCTAAGAAATTTCCATAAATCATTTTAAACCCGCTTAAGAATTTGGATACTTCATCATCAAGATTAGAGTCATCCATTTTTACAGCGTGTTCAAAATTATCTAGAATAGGAAGTAAGGAAAGCACAATTTCTTCCCCGTTGTATTTTAGAAGTTTTGCTCTTTCTTCTTCATTTCTTCTTCTCATATTTTGATACTCTGCTGTAATTCGAAGGATTTTATCTTCTTGTGTTTTTAATTCTTCCTTTAGTTTTTCTATTTCTTCCTGATGTTTACACCCTTCATGTTTTTTTTCTTTCTTTTTTGGTGGTGTCTCTTCTACTTTGGTTTGTTCTTTTTTTTCTGCTTCTCTCATGTTATTCCTCCTCGTTTAATTCTTTATTTATAAATGAAAGTAATCCCACCACTCGATCATATTCCATTCTCTTTGGCCCTATGATGGCAATGGTTCCTTCACTTCCGTTTTTCTTATAAGTTGTTTTAATCACAGTTACGTTCTCATCAAATTCATTTTCGTTTCCAATATAGATGTTGACCGCATCTTTGTTTTCCGTAGAATCAATTTTATCAATCAAATTTTGATCTTCAAATTTTGTCATGATTTTACGTATTTCATCTACATCATTATACTCGGGTTCCTCTAATAAATAATTTTTTTTGCTCATATGAACGGATTCACTGGCTTTGGAAGCAAAATCATTAAATGTCTTCGAGAATATGGTGTATATCGTTTCATATGCCTCAATTTTTTCAGCGATGATTGGTTTAATTTCAAATTCAAGGCGTTGAGATACTTCCTCAATAGGGGTACCAATTAACATTTTGTTGATGATTTCACTTGTTTTAACTACTTCTTGAATGGAAATATTGATTGGTAAAGTAAATTGCTTATTTTGAACAACACCTTGATTTGTTACCACCACTGCTACTAGTTTATTATTTTGCAATGGAATGATGTTGACTTGCTGTAAAGAGTTTTCTTTGCTGTTCTTTCCTAAGACGACACTGGTATAATTTGTCATTTCTGAAATAATTTCAATGACGGCTTCTATCGCATCTGATAGAGCAAGTTCTTGATTTCGAAAGATGGTTTGCAGTGCTCTTGCGTCTTTCTCTGATAATTCTTTGGGTTTCATCAAATTGGCTACATAATATTTATACCCCATCTCAGAAGGAATTCTTCCAGATGAAATATGATTCTTTTCAATATAGCCTAGTTCTTCTAAATGTGCCATTTCGTTTCGAATGGTGGCAGAAGAACATCCTAGTTTTTTACACAGAGATTTACTACCAATTGGCTTTGCCGTTTTAATATAAGACTCTACAATCTCACGCAATAGTTTGGATTGTCTTTCATTCATGAGTTTCACCTCTTTTTAGCACTTTTATCTCACAAATGCTAGTAGTATTATAGTACGCGTTTTAGCACTTGTCAATACCATTTGCTAATTATTTTTCTAAAAAAAATTTGCTATTCTGTAAAGGTGCAAATTTTCTTGTTATCATGCGAACTAATTTTGACTGTTTTTGAAGCCACACTTTGTCCTGTTTTAGGGGATATCACTTCTTTTTCACTTAGGAGCCCTTCTTGAACTAAAGCATTTATTGCCACATTGCATCCTGATGGAGTCTTACAATCGCTTGTTGATACATAGTTTTGGGCGACTTTTAGTTCGATGAATGTACAAGCTGCCTCTTCAATGGATTTTACAAATGTCTGATAGTTTTCCTCTTTATTCTTTTCTAGTAACCCAGACATATTGCTTACGATAACCAATCCTAAAACTGCTAGTAATCCAATTGTAATAATAAGCTCTGTTAGAGTAAATCCTTTTTTATTCATTTTTTTCTCCTTTCAAATCTATTGCTTTTTTTCTTTTCTTTAAATGAAAAATCATATAATAGATAAATGCTATAGCCATAATTCCATAGAAGTTAAATAGTCTGACCATTACCATTCCAGGGGTCGCTAGTGACACTCCATATAAAAGTTCATTGGCTTTTAAGTTTAGCGTTTCATTAA
>JAFUYX010000029.1 GCA_017476885.1 Bacilli bacterium
ATATTTCTTTATTTTTTTGTTATAATTTAAAAGACGCATAGTTTATTACCTCCAATGTTAGTTAGCACTTACATTGTAACATAGGTAATTCTATGTGTCTTTTATTTTGTCCTAACCGGACACTTAACTTTTCAATTTATATTTTTCTAATTCTTTCGTTTATTCCATTCTACATCAACAATGGGTTCAAGCTATTCATTTGATGTATTTTCTCCCTGAACTTCAACTGCAATAAGCCAAAAATAAGAGTCTTTTTTAGACCATGTTCTTTTCCGAGAATTAGATGCGCTTTGACTTTGGGGTATAGACCTTGAGCCATCAATGCAGAAATGGTTATCATTAATTGATTTCTTAAAGATAGCTTATCTTCTCTAACCCATATTTCCGAGTCACACATCATCATTTAATTTGGCAAATTTAGGAGCAAATTTTCCTAAATGCTCTCTTCTATATTATTTATGAGTATCTTTATATTGTGGTTATAGATTTTTGCTTTATCCTCTTTTGATATTGGCAAATTATCAATTGCTTGTTCGATTTGTTTGGTTGCTCCATTAGGCATTATTCCAAAAGGAGCATCTGTTCCATATAAAACATGATGAATACCAAAATAATCGATTGTAAGTTCTAGAGCTTTTGAGTTCCCTAGTATCGCTGTATCAACATAGAATTTTTTGAATTCTTCTTTTTTAGTTGGTAAGATATTTTCTATTCTTCCAGCAAAAAATGGAACCATTGCTCATGCATGATGAACAATAATTTTGATGTTTGGGCAATCCTCAAATATGTTGGTCTTTACTAATTGCAGCATACTTTGAGATAGTTCATATTCCCAACTAAATACAATATTATTATCAGGCTTTCTGTTATCAAAAACGGGATGTAATAGCACTAATAAACCAAGTTCTTCACATTTTTTTAGTATTGGTCTATATTCTAAGTCCGCGATAGACTTTCCTAAATGTCTAGTAAACACTTGAATTCCGACTAGTTCTTTCGTTGCTTTGATTTCTTCTAATATTTTTAATGATTCTTCTATATTATTGAATGGTACCATTCCTATCCCATATAAAAACATATCATTATTCTCTTTTATACAATTTCTTAACTCTTGATTGGCTTCTCTGCATAGTTTTGCAGAGGTTATTGAATCGCAATAGTCTTCTGCATTAATATTGGCAAAACTGATAATTTGTTTCGTTTCTTTATTCCATAGATTTCTACGAACTTTCATATCTTTCAGGGATTGTATATTTGTAAATGAATACACCTTTGGAATCGAAGAATCGAACCTTATCATTTTATTATAGTATTTAGGTAATAAGACATGGGCAAATACATCAATTTTTTCCATCACTTTACCTCAGTAAATTTTTCTACTTTCATACTTAATTTGTATTTTTCTCGAAGACTAGCAATTTCTTTCATCATAGGTGATTTATGATGAATATCAAGTGCTTCTTCATCTTTCCATTTATCACTTAGCATTACTGTTTCAGAGTCTTCCATTGGAAAGAAATATTCATATCTTAGATTTCCTTCTTCTTTTCTTACTCTATCAACGATTCCTCTTGCTACCATCTCTTCGGCAAACTTTTTGGCGTTTCCATTCTCTCCTTTATAATAAATGTTAATAATTAGACTCATTTTATTTTTCATCTACCATTCTCTATCGAAGCATTTGGATAGGTTTCTTGTAAATCTTTGGTAGCAAAAGATAGAGGAGAACCTCCTGAGGTACAAAACGTGATTACTTTTTTGTTTGTGAAATCTATTGTATCTAAAAATGTTTTTACTACATTGGGTGCAATTCCCCACCAGATTGGAAATCCTACATAAATGGTATCATAGGAATTTACATCTATATTGATGTCCTCTATTTCAGGTCTATAATCCTTCTCTTTGATTTCTTTCGATGATCTGCTATTTTTGTCCATCCAATTTAAGTCTTCTTGTGTATATCGTTGTTTTGGAATAATCTCTAGCAGATCCCCACCTACGGTACTTGCTAGTTCACTTGCTTTTCTTCTTGTTACTCCGCTTGCTGAAAAATAACTCACTAATATTTTACTCATACTTGTTTCCTCCTAATATTTTAAGCTTTCTAGCCAATTATTAATTTCACTCTCTGAAGTACTTAGTCTTTTTCCTTCAGTCCAATGTACTTTTTGGTTATAGTTCTTTAAGGTATTCATACTTTGACTGATTCCTGTTCCTCCTGAGGTACAAAATGGAATGACTGTTTTTCCATCTAATTTATAGGTATCCATAAATGTCAAGATGATATGAGGAACATCTCCCCACCAGATTGGATAGCCTAAATAGATGACATCATAATCATCAAGATTCATCGTACTTGCAATCTCTGGTCTTGAAGATGCCTCATTACATTCAAGCGATGTTCTGCTATTTGGATCATTCCAGTTTAAGTCTGCGCTGGTATATTTTTCTTTAGGAACAATTTCAATGAGTTCTGCATTTGTTTTTTGACTGATGATACTTGCAACAGATTTGGTAGTTCCACTTGCTGAGAAATAAATAACCGCGATTTTTTTATCATTTGTTGGAGTTTCATTTTGCTTTTTGTCTTCCTTATTAAGTTGATTTTCTTGGGTATTTGAAGATGGAGTATTGGCTTTGGATTCTTTCGAACTCACCAAGAATATTGCTGTCCCTCCTAAGGCAATGATGAGGATGGCTATCAATAAAGTTATTAATTTTTGATTCATTTTCTTTCCTTCTTTCTATTTGTAATGAAATACATTATTATACTAATCAGTAGGCTTGATGCGATTACATGAAGATAATATACCACTGGTGACTCACCAAAATCATAATACTTAAACGCATTTAATAAAAACATATCACTGATGAAATTCAATTTTATAAAACTATCTATTCCATAGACTAAGATTAAGCCTAACAATAAGTAATAGACATATTCAAACCTAGACACTTTCATCTTTTTCCTTAACTTATTTATCAGTGGACTTAGATGCATTCCAACATGCATCGACATAAATACAAATCCCCAACTGGTACATAACATGTGCAGTTTTCTTCCCCATATTTTAGTAGGGATTTCCAAGAAAGCAAAAACTTCGCTAGAAATATTTATCGCACTGATGATGATTCCTATCATAGAGAGAAATAGGGAAATATCTAGAATTAAGATGATTGTTCTTTTGGTGTTGTATTTTCCTTTGAAGATGGTTTTAAAATAACGAATATTTAAGATATGGTGAATGATAAATAAGACGAGTAGTATCGTACCAAGTACTTCATGAATAAAATTTTCTGTAATATGATGTCCCATTAAAATGATAAATAAAAAATACATTAAGATATCGACAAGGATTTTCATTGAATCTCTCCTAGCATATTTTCTAACCCCATTTTTATTAGTTCATTAATGGTGTAGTAATCATATTGAAAGTTGATCTCCTTTAATGCCCTTTTTTGTTTCTCTGTAACAGCCGAATAAGGATAGATTCCTATCATAAATGGATAGAATGTAAAGACTATTTTGGTAGCTTGTTCTTCTTGGTAATGCAGGATTTTCATGAAACAAGATTTTAATAGATTTACTGATTTTGTGTATGCTATTTTATAGTTTCTTACACTTTCATAGGAACTATTCTCTTCCATCTCATACATGTTCATGGATATAAGTTTTAAGAGTATTTTTCGTTTGGACAGAGATGATACAATACCATCTATTAATTCTTCTTTTGCTTGGGGTTTCTCATTCTTATATATTTTTTCTAAATCTTGATTCCATTTTAAGTATTCTCTTTCTACCAACGCCAAGAATATTTCTTCTTTGGTTTTAAAATAATTATAGATGGATGTTCTTGAACAACTAATATTTTCTCCAATCTGTTTTATACTTACATTTTTAAATCCAATTTTCTTATATAGTTTTTCACAGGCATCTATGATTTCTTCTCTTCTACTATCAACGAGTGTTTTTTCCAAGATTCTCCCTCCTTTATTGACACTGTGTCACTCTAGTACAATTATTACATCTTTCTGACAGTGTGTCAATATCAGAAATCAAAAAAATAGCCAACGCTTAACATCCGTTGACTATCAAAATATCACAATTAATTTAATTATTCTATTTTCCTTGTTTTTTAGAACTATATAAATAATATAATACTACTGCATCAATTACAAACATGAAAGTTGCAGTTCCATTAGTCATGAATATGCTAATTAAGTTACCGACTACCCCAATGGCTAATAACACCATTAAAAGTGTCCCATTGCTTTTTCCACTAGTATATCTTCTTAGTAACCAAAAATACCATAAATCCATTAGTGCAGTAACAATTACACTAACTTCTAGGTACAGTATCGGATCAGTTCCATCTGTTATCAGTGGTTTTACTGCATCTGGGATAGCGGGAATTAATGGAATTAGAATAGCAAGTATAATACCAATTACTACAAAAAACATATAAATCCAACTAAACTCACTCAGTATTTTTTTAGGTTCTTTCTTTTTCATATAAACTAACTTCTTTCATTTGTATATTATTATACCACGCATTCTATTGATTCGTAAATCAATGATTTTGTTCATGGCGTTTCTTCTTTTGATCTAAGAGAAATTCACCAGAAGTTTTATCTTCTCCTAATAATCTTCCCTACTTCCGCATTCGGTTATTGATACAGGATAGCAATTTTTCCTATTTTATAAAATGTTCGAATTTAATAATCTGTGGTATTCATAAATATTTCATATTTTTTAAATTTTCTTTAATGATTTTCTTAAGGCTTTATATCTATATGTATTATCAAGTTCTTCACCTTTTAATTCATTAAATGCAACATTTGTACCTTTTAAAATAAATACTGAGTAAAAATATGGTTTTTTTAATTTGCCAATAATATCGTTAGCTATCGTTCCCTCACTTTCACCAATTTCTTGATGATAATCTCCATTTGGCATCATACTTGTTACACAACATCTATATTTTGCATTTCTATTCTTTTTACTCTCCATGTTTTCTAACAACTTAATCACACATTGGTGTTTAGGCAAGCTTGGATCTTTAGCTAGTTCTTTATCAGCATATCTAGCAGTATATATTCCGGGTTCTCCATTTAATGCCTCAACAAATAATCCTGCATCATCGGTCATTATAGGATAATCAATATTATGATCATGGCAAAAGGATAAAATTGCCCGAGCTTTAATTAATGAGTTTTCTTCAATAGTAGAACCATTCTCATCAATTTCTCCTCTATCCCATCCAATATCATCCATACTAATGACTTCTATATCTAAATTCATTTCATCAATAATATTTTGTAAATCTTCTGTCTTTCTTTTATTAGTTGTTCCAAAAATCAATTTCATAATTTTTCTCCTCTCTTTAATTATACTATAACAGGTTAATAAATGCAAAAAAGCATATCTAATGTGCCTCTAAAAGCTTTTTAACTCTTTTTACAATTTTTTAGTATTGCCATATTTTTTAGTTTTTTTTAATACGACACTATCCTTTTTCAGACTTTCAAAATCACCAATTTTAGAAACAATATTATAACCATGAGTCTGCCTAAATTTTTTTCTCTCTTCTCTTGCCATTACTAAAACTTCATCTGCAATGTCCATATGTAATACACCATCAAGATGATCCATCTCATGTGATAAAACTGTGGCTTCAAATCCCTCAAAAATATCATTATGATGATTTCCCTCTAAATCTAAATATTCAACAACAATTCTATATGGTCTTTTTACGTGTCCCATGTTGTCCAAACAGCTTGCACATGCCTCCCAATAATCAGTTAATCCTTCCCTTGATTTTATAACTGGATTTATAAGTACTCTCGCTTCATTATAGTTTTTTTCTTCTTCTGTTTCACTATCAGATTGCATTTTGTTAATAATTTCAAGATTTGTATTTTTTAAATAAACTAATCTTTTGGGAATTCCTAATTGTACAGCTGCCATTGCCATGACATCATTTTCTTTGCAAAATTGTTCCAGTACAGAAATATCTTTGGATAATTGTTTATCATTTAAATCTACTGGAATGGATATTTGTCTTAGAAATGTTTCATTATCTGCTATAGTAATTGCTTTAAGTTTTTCCATGTTTTCCACCTCGTTTTTATTATACCACGTATAATACTGAGTAGTAAATGAATGAAGTTTAATGATTTACTCATAAATAGTAATAAAGTTATGTCTAGTTTTCTAACATTGCAGTTTAAACGCATTTAAAAACGTATCTATAATAATTGATTTAATGTATCATAATATCTTAATCTTACGAGCTAATTATTTATTATAATTTTTCAAAAATTCTTCTAATTGGTGTTCGTTTTCGAATATAGTTTCAAATATATTATAAAGCGAATCAGTTGCATCAAACTCACCTATTGCATAACATTTCTTACCCATACCATATGCTATTCCAGATTCAATATGCCCTGATTTTCCTGCTGGTA
>JAFUYX010000030.1 GCA_017476885.1 Bacilli bacterium
AGCATGAAGGATTTCTTTACATACTTTTTCAATTTTTTCTTTGATGGTATTTTCTTTCTTGTATAGGTAATGCATCTCCTGATTATTTAATTTCAATACTTCTTTTGCTAGATCTAGGGTTCCTTCTCCTCCTTTTGTAAAAGCCTCATTGATTACGAATGTTTTTCCTCTTGCTTCTACATATTCCTTGACAAACTTTATTTCTTGTTCTGTATCTCTTTCAAATTTATTTAAGGTGACGACGTATGGGATTTGGCATTTTTCTATGTTTTCCATATGCGCGCCTAAATTGCAGATTCCTTTTTGAAGACTTTCCATACGATTGTTTAAATCTCCACCATTGTATTCTAATGCTTTTACTGTAACGACAAGGACAATTCCTGATAAGGTTAAATTGTTGTTTCTTGAAACAATATCAATGAATTTGAATCCTCCCAGGTCAAAACCAAATCCGGCTTCCGTAATCGTGATGTCTGAATTTTGTAAAGCTAATTGGGTGGCTGAAATCGAATTGCATCCTGGCGCAATGTTAGCAAATGGACCTCCATGAATTAAAACGGGATTGTTCTCTAAAGTCTGAACTAAATTGGGTTTTATTGCATCTTTTAAAATGGCCAGTAAAGCCCCTGTAATATTTAAATCTTTGACATAAACAAATTCTTTCTTATGGTTTTTGCCTATTATCATTTTGTCCAATCTTGTTCTTAAATCTTCGATGTCTTTTGCCATACATAAAGTTGACATGACTTCACAGGCAGCTGTAATCGTGAATTTTTCGCTTCTTTCTTTTTCTCCTAGACTAACCCTGATATTTCTTAAAGCGCGATCATTTAAATCCATTGTACGGGTAAAATAGATTTCTTCTTCGTTTAAGTCAAGACTATTCCCATGGTATAGAACATTGTCAATCATGGCACAGATTAAATTGTTTGCAGTTGTAATGGCATGAAAATCTCCTGTAAAATGTAAATTAATTTCATCCATTGGGACTACTTGTGCATATCCTCCTCCACATGCGCCCCCTTTGATTCCAAATACGGGGCCTAGAGAGGGTTCTCTTAGTGCTAGCATAGAATTTACATTTAGTTTCCTTAGTCCATCATGCAATCCAATAGCTACTGTTGTTTTTCCTTCTCCATAAGGAGTGGGATTAATCGATGTGACCAAAATCAATTTTCCTACTTTATTCGTTTCTGTTTGGGTCTTTCCTATTTTTGCCTTGGATTTTCCGTATAGAATCATATCTTCTTCCCTAAATCCTGATAAGCTTGCAATCCTTTTTATATCTTGTATATTTGCTCTACTTGCAATTTCATAATCTTTTAACATTTTGTTCCTTCTTTCTAATCAAAAAAGAAGTAGAAACATTTCTACTTCTTATGAATTGGTAATGACAATATTGACTTGACTTGTTACTACATATTTGACTCTTGGATCATTTTCGTCGATATGGATATCAACATCATACTGTCCAGCTCCGTAGTTATTTAAGTCAATATAAGCTGAAATGTTTTCGGAAGTAATAGTATCGATGACCGATTGTACTCCTTTTACTTGAATTGAGATAGGATCTGCATTTGTTCTATTTACATTTAATCCTGAACCTAAATTCATTGGTCTTATATCATTGATTTCGATGGTTTTTTGTTTTTCTTCTCCAAATGTAACGACAATTTTTACATCTCTTTCCGATATGGATCTTACCCCATTTGGTTTATTAATCGTTGCTGTATAGGTTTGGGCTCCTCCATTTCCTCTACCATTAATATCAATGCTTACTGGTACGCTTGTAATTTTATCAATTTGTTCTTTTTCTCCATAAATATCTACTGTATAATTTGTCTTTCCATTGATAGTAATGGTTGATATTGCTTTTCCTGCTACTAAATCTCCTGTTGTTGAAACTACCAATGGAACTGTTGCTTTATAGGTACTAAATGAAATACTTGCTCCGATTGTGGTTGGAACGATTTCTACAGCATCGATTACATTTCCATTAGAATCATAGGCTTTCATTGGAATGTTATCTATATCATAAGTGATAGCTTCTGTAAATTTGTTGTTGCTTAAATCAATTAAAGCTTTTACTGTGGCAATCTTTGCTAAAGTATCTTCAGAACCTTTTACAACCACTTGAGATTGATTTAAAGTTACGTTGGATATTGAAAATCTTTCATTTAGTTTTTCTTCATTTAATAGTTCATATGATACATTTCTTTGTTCACTAACCTTTTTCTTAATCACTACGGTTGCAAAGGCTGGGTCTAGTTTATAACTGATGTTTCCTACGGATTGGTTATATGTTAATGCTACTTTCCTTGGGGTATTGCTTGCTTCATAATCTGATAAATCTAGAACGACTTCATGTTCCCCTAGTTGTTTTGCTAGGTATAGAGAACTCTTTCTTCCCGTTAAGATGACATCAACGTGTTCTACTAATCCTTCTACCACGTAGGCTTCTTTATTATATATGATATTTACAGGTTCACTTGCTAAAATTTCAGCTTCGGTTTCCACAAGTGTAATGACTTGCGAATCCACTAAGAAGAACACTGTCACTGCCAGTATTAGAGAAACATAAACTAGAACAATCGGACGATTTAAAAACTTTTCTAAATGAACTGGATTATTCTTTAATTTGTTAAATAAAAAGTAAATGGCACGACTAATTGGAGTAATGATTGCCTCATCTAAAATTTTATACAATTTCTTAAAAAGGGTTTTAAGGGCTTTTGCTAGTTTACTCATGTTCTTCACCCGTACTTTCTTCTTCGGCGTCATAGAATACTTCTGTTTTTGGTTTTAATTCTTCCATTAACGTCATTCTAAATTCATCTAAGGTTAGATTGTATGCAATTTTTCCATCTAGGGCAATACTAATTCTTCCTGTTTCTTCGGATATGATTAAGGCTAGTGCATCCGATTCTTCCGAAACTCCTAATGCAGCACGATGCCTTGTTCCTAATTTCTTACTTACATTGGGATTCATACTCGTTTTAAATACTGCCCCAGCACACGTAATTCGATCTCCTTGTATAATGACTCCTCCATCATGCAAAGGGGAATTAGGGAAAAATAAGTTGCTTAATAGTTCATTGGAAATATCCGCATAAATCTTGGTTGCTCGATCAATATATTCTTGCAATGAAACATCCCTTTCAATGACAATTAATGCTCCTATCCGATTTCTTTTTAAGTATTCTACGGATTTCATGATTTCAGTAACCATTTTTTCCCGTTCATCTACAGTTAACACTTTATGTCTTCCTAATAATTGGGTTCTTCCTATACTTTCTAACATATTTCTAATCTCTGGTTGGAACACTACGATGATGGCTAAAGGCCCCCATTCCACAATGTATTCTAGTAATAATCCCACTGTATATAAATTTAGTAATTGACTGAGTATTTTGATAACAATGATTAAAATAACTCCTTTTAAGATTAAAACCATTTTTACATTGTTACGTATATTTTTTAAAACAAAATAAAATAGTAACCAAACTATACATATATCTAATATCTTTGTAAATAAAGACCAAATCGAAGCAATCGACATGTATCCCACTTCCTTCTTTTTATTTTTTTCTTGCAATATTATAGCAAAAATTTTTTTAATAATCTAGTAGATTAAATGTTCGCTTTAAAAAAGGACTTTAAAATCCTTTATTTATGAATCGCGTTAAAACCTGATGGAGTTGATGAGCTCTGATTGTTACTCATATCATTAATGATATTATTTGCTTGGTTACTCTTCTTTGCTGCATCAGTTATAGCATTGTTTAAAGATTTATTTTCTGCTTTACTTGCAAGTTCTTGTAGGTTTCTTTCATCCCCATTTGGGTTAATCTTCGAGATTCCTTTTTTTTGTTCACTCTGGTCTACAAAGAATCCTATCAATGCAAATAAAGATAACAATCCTAAAATAACAAATAATACCATGTGGCTTGCAAAAAATGATATGATTCCTTCCATATAAATTCACTCCTATTCTATATTTTCCTAGTAAAGATTTTTTTGCTCTCTTTCTAAGTCTCTTTTTTTAATACTCTCTCTTTTATCATAAAGTTTTTTTCCTTTGGCAATTCCAATTAAGAGTTTTACATGATTATTTTTTAAATACATCTTTAATGGAATGATTGAAATTCCTTCCTTCTCTTTTTCTTCTCTTAATCTTTTCGTTTCTTCTTTATGGAGAAGAAGTTTTCTTGTTCTCCTCTCCTCATGATTAAATTGATTGCCTTGTTCGTATTTCGCAATATACATATTTAATACATAGGCTTCTTTATTTTTGATAATCACGAAACTGTCTTTCAAGTCACAGGAACCTTTTCGAATACTTTTAATCTCTGTTCCCTTGAGTTCAATTCCTGCTTCTATCTCTTTTAAAATTTCATAATCAAAATATGCTTTTTTATTCTTGATTTCCATTCTTATCCCCTGTTTCTACCACTTCAAAATCGATGGTGGAAGCATTTTTGTTTGCTCCTATACATCTTACCACGACTTTGTCTCCAATGCGATAGGTTTTTTTATGAGTTTTACCGATTAGGGATAAAAGTTCTGGAACATAATTGTAATAATCTCCTTTTAAGGTGTTGACATGTACCAGGCCATCTATTAGATTTGGAAGTTCTACATAAAATCCGTAGTTGGTCACTGAGTCAATCACCCCTTCAAAGATTTCTCCTATATGACTTTCCATGTATTCAGCACTCTTCATATCATCGACATCTCTTTCGGCTTGTTGAGCGGCTACTTCTCTTTGGGAAGAATGCTCTGCAAGTTGAACTAGACTACTATTTAAGAAACTTATGGTTTGCATTGAGAAGTCTTTTTCTACTAAGTATTTTTTTAGTAAACGGTGAACAGTAAGGTCAGGAAATCTTCGAATTGGACTTGTGAAATGTGTATATGCTTTTGAGCCTAAACCAAAGTGTCCTATATTCTCTTTGGAATAGGAAGCTTTTCTCATGCTCCTTAATAACATAGAAGATAAAACTGCAAATTCTGGAATTCCATTTAATTCTTTTAAAACATTTTGCATCGTTATTGGAGTCAGTTCCGTAATTCTTGTTTTGAGTTGATAACCTAATACTTTTAATAGGTTTGCAAAATCTTCAATTTTGTCTGAATTTGGTGTTCCATGCACTCGGTAAATAAATGGTAAATCCATATTGTAAATGTGATTTGCTACGGTTTCGTTGGCTGCAATCATAAAGTCTTCAATGAGTTTTTCTCCATCTTCTCGCACTACTTTGACTACATCAATGGCTTTTCCTGTTTCGTCTTGAATAATCTCTAGTTCATCTAAATTAAAGTCGATGTATCCTCTAGATTCTTTTTCTTTTCGTAAGATATGAGCTAGTTCATTCATTTCTCTTAAGATATTTTCATATGGTTTATAATCCTCTGCTACGATATTTCTCATTAAGATATCATTGACTGCATCATAATTCATTTTTTTGGCACTCTTTATATAGGATTCAAAGATATCATAGTTGATTATTTTTCCTTTTTTGTTAATCGTCATTACACAAGACATGGTTAAACGAATCACCCCTTCGTTTAGGGAACAGATTCCATTACTTAATTGATGAGGAAGCATTGGAATTACGGTATTTGCTAAATAATTAGAGGTTCCTCTTTCATAGGCTGCATCTCCAAGAGCCGTATTTTCTTTCACATAATTTGAAACGTCAGCAATATGAACTCCTAATATATAGTTGTCGTTATCTCTTTCTAGAGAGATGGCATCATCGATATCTTTGGTATGGATTCCATCAATGGTGAATATCATTTTATTTGTTAGGTCCACTCTTCCTTCTAAATCTTTTGGAGTCACTTCTGTAGGAATATTCTCTAGTTCTTTTTCTACTTCACTACCAAATTCTGGATTAATTTGATATTTATAGGCGATGCTTAGAATGTCCATCCCTGGATCATCTTTATGACCTAGGATTTTTTTTACTCTTCCATGGTATCTTTTAGCTGCGATTTGTTTGCCAAGTTCAATTAATACTTTGTGTCCTGGAACACATTGAGTTAAACTGCTCTCATCTAACTTAACGTCCATGTTGAGTTTTTCATCATCAAATTTTACACTTAGTCCTTTTTTAGTCTCAATGATTTCTCCAACAAATTCACTGGTTTCTCTTTTTAGAACTCGAATAATTCTTCCTTCACTCCGAAATCCTTTTGTTAAAACCTCTGCTAATACGACATCCCCGTCTATAGCATCCCGGACGTTTTCTAAGGATATGTATAAATCATCTTCTTTTTCTAAAACGACAAAGCCAAATCCTTTTTTATTTGCTGAAAACACCCCTATTTTTAAACCAGGACAATTTTTAAGTAAAATATATTTGTCTTTTTTTGTTTTGAATACAATGTATTCACTCACTAGTTCTTCTAAAGACTCTTCTAATTCTTTTAATTCTTCTGCTGTATGAAGTCCTAGTAAATCATTGATTTCTATGAGTTCTTTGGCTTCATGAATATTCTTTAATAATTCTATAATCTGTTCTTTCACACTATCACCTATTCTTTTATTATTATAACTTGTTTCTTTTCTTTTGACAATGAAAACAAAAAAGACTTAAGATTTTCTTAAGCCATTAAGAATAATGTAAGAGAAACAGCGAAGAAGGCAAGTCCTAAAAACAAGGTTACTCTTGTAAGAACTAATTCTAATCCTCTTTCTTTTACTTGTCCAAATAAACGTTCACTTGATCCTGCAATAATTTGTCCTGCATCACTTGCTTTATTACTTTGTAGTAATACTAAAGCAATGAGTAATACAGATACTATTAAAAGAATGGTTTCTAACATAATTTTAACCTCCAGTACGTAAAAAACTATATCATATTTGCTTTAAAATGGCAACTTATTTTCCTAAATACCCTTCAATTATTTTGTAAATTTCTTCTCTACCTTTCTTGGTGGTAGATGAAAATCTAATAAAATCATCAATTTTTAAGGTATCTTTAATTATTTTGTCTTGTTTGTCTCTTTGAGAAGAATTGACTTTATCATACTTTGTTGCGATCACTGTAATATTGATGTTGTAATATTTTAAGAAGTCATACATTAACATATCATCTTCACTTGGTTTATGTCGATAGTCAATTAACATGAAAACGTGAGATAGGGAGTCTCTTTTCTTTAGGTATTCTTCAATCATTAACCCTATCTTTTTATCGCTCGCTTTGGATAGTTTCGAATATCCATACCCTGGGACATCTACTAAATAAAATGCTTTATTGACATTGTAAAAATTTAGTGTTTGGGTTTTCCCTGGTTTTGAAGAAGTACGGGCAAAGTTCTTACGAGCAATGATGGCATTAATAAAACTACTTTTCCCTACATTACTTCTTCCGACAAGTAGAAACTCTGGGATGGTTGCATTTGGATATTGAGATTCTCTTGTTGCAACACTTTCTAGCTCTACTGAATCAATTTTCATATAATCACCTGTGCAATCATTATAGGGTATTTTTATGAATTTTGCAAATAAAAAAGAACCTTATAGGTCCTCTAAGAAATCAATTGAACGATTTTTCGCCATGACAGCATCTGTTGCATTCAAGATTCCTTCTAGGATTAAGAAGGATCCTGCTACTTGAGTAATCAGTAGATTTGTAAATGGATTAATAAAGATAATGATACTCATGAAGATTCCTAAAACTGCTGAAACGAGTAAGAATAACCAACTAGATTCTGATAATACTTTTAAACGTAAAGCAAGATCAATTTTTATAACAGATAAGTAAATTACCCATAGTCCTAAGAAAATCGTCATTGCTTGAGTTGTTTCAAATGGATGGAAGATAATCACTAGTCCTAAAATAATTGCGGCAATTCCATATATTAAATGAAATCGGAAAAAATTTAGTTCTCTTCTTTTGATATAAGCATAAATATTTAGTCCTCCAAAAGATAGAATTCCTATTCCAAAAAATACCCCTAGTACTTTTACACTAAACTCTGGATGTAGTAAGAAGATACTTCCTAATAGAATTAAAGCAAGAGAAATGCATACTTCTATCCACATAATTTTTGTGAATAAACGATCGATGTTCGTAAGTAGTCTTCTTGTTCTTTTTCGAAATATTCTACTTAAAAATCCTTTCTTTTCTTTTTTTTCCGTTGTTTTTTTCACGCGTTTTCTTTTACTGTCTTCTCCATACATGTAAAATCACTTCCTTGGAAGTATTATAACATATTTTAAGAGATATTGCATTTTTTTTCTTTTGTGATATAATAATACCCATTCAAAAGAGGGGGAATACATATGATAAGAGAACTTACTATGACTGAATTTGAACAATTTGTATTGAATAGTCCGCTTGCTTCTTATTATCAAACTCGTGAATATGGTCTTTTAATGGGAGAATATGGGTATGATTATGAACTAATTGGGTATGTAAATGAATACAATCAAGTGAAAGCAGCTTCATTAATTTTAATTAAAAAGACAGCAAAGTTTAAATATGGGTATGCTCCAAGAGGATTTATTCTGGATTATTTTAATAAAAAGCTAGTTCATGAGTTTACAACCGCTCTTATTTCTTATTATAAAAAGAAGAAAGTTTGTTTTATTAAATTGAATCCTAATATTGCCATCAGTGAAGTCGATCCTAGTACTAATCTTAAAACTTATAATTGGAATTTTGATATTTTGAATATTTTAGAAGAGAATCATTATTTAAAATTGAAAGATAATTTGTATTTTGAATCTGTTCTACCTAGGTTTAATCCGATTGTTTCATTTCATAATTTTGAATTGAAGAATTTAGAAAAGAATACACGGAATAAAATTCGAAAAGGACAGTTAAAAGGTCTTCATATGGAGAAGGCACAAAAATCAGGAATTGATATCTTAAATCGTTTTGTATTAAAAAAGAAGAATATTGGTGACTTTTATTATAAAGATTACTATGCCATGTTTGAAAAAGAAGATTACATGGATCTTTTCTTAGTCAGTATTGATTCTGAAGAGTTTTTATTAAATTCTAGAAATCTTTATGAAAAAGAATTGGAACAAAACGCTGAGTTAAATCAACATTTAAAAAAAGAAAGTAAGAAGATTTATATTAATAAGAAGATGAGTTCTGATCGTAATTTACTTGCCTATAAAAATGATATTGCACTTGCCACAGATTTGAATAAAAAGAAAGATAAGATTTATATTGCAGGTGCTCTTGTGATTCGTTTTCAAAATCGTATCCATATTGTCATCAGTGGGTATGATACCAAATTTAAGCATTTTGACCCTAACTATTTTTTACACTATTCTATTCTCGAGTATTATAAGAATGATTTTGATTATGCTGATTTAAATGGGATTACTGGAGACTTTTCTTTAGAGAATCCATACTATGGCTTAAATCAGTTTAAGTTGGGATTTAAGCCAAAAATCTATGAATATATTGGTGAGTTTGATTTGCCTATTCAACCTAGAAAATATTTAAAACTTCGTAAAAATGGTACTCTTGCAAGAACATTTCATAAAAAAGACATCAAACCAGTTCCTAAAAAGAAGAAAGAAATTGAATAAAAAAACTTGATACTTTTCATAAAGTGTATCAAGTTTTTTATAAAACCATTTTGTTCTCACTTTCTAGTGACAAATCATAAGGATTCGTTAGAATTATTGAATATATTAAATCAATATAATTTAGGAATTCTTCTCCAATTTGATTCTTTAATATATCTAACCATTTTTGACCTTCTGGAGTATTCTTTAATTCAGAGTAATGGGCTAATACCTCTTTAAAACCATTTTCTCTATCATTTTGAAAGTATTCTCTTTTATGTCCATACACTATTAAGAATTCTTCTTGTTGTTCTCCTTGTAAAATGGCTCCCAGAAAACCTTCGTATGCTATATATTCTGGTTCAAGTGCGTTAATATAGTCATTTATTTTTTCTTGATATACCTGTTGAATATAGGTATATAGCAGTTCGTGAGTAGTAAGTTCTTCGTTTAAACTTTTTGTGTTTAACGCAATGGCGTTTTTGTGATTTAACCCCATTGCTAAAAGGTCATGATAAATATCTTTTTTTTGAATTAACTCTTCATATTTATTCTTTTCTTTATTAATGTAATCTTCAACATTATTTGCTCCTGCTTTAATAATAAAATTTTTATAAACATATTCTCTTGCTTTTTTTAAAAATTCTTCGTAATTTATTTCTATTTTAGATGTTTCTTTTAGAATACTTTCCTTATTATTTATTATTTGTGTAAATGCTTTTTCTCTATATTTTTCATATTCTCTTGGTTCTTGGGATTGTAGTGATGAATATTCGTGAAATAAATGCATTCCTTCGTGAAATAGAATTGCTTCGTCGTGATTATCTATTTTCCCTTTATATACAAATATTTTTTTGTAAATGGGATTATAAAATGACATACGTTCATAATCCCTTTCCCTTGATAAATGAAAACCCTTATCTTTTTCCTTAATTTCATTGAATCTTTTTACAAAAAATTTCACATCCTCATTGTCATTTAAATAGGCATACAAAAATACTTTATAGAAGAAATCTACTACGTCTTGGTTGTCTTCTTCAGTTCCATATAATTTTTTAAATCTCTGTAATTCTTTTAATTCTTCGCTTGAAATACTTAATTGTTTTTCCATATCTTTTATCTCCTACTTCAAGTATAAGAACACTATTTTAAAGTGTCAAGAAAAAAGACGAACTTCTTCGTCTTTCGTAAATTATTGTTGCTTGTAAAATTCATCTATTGCTACAAGCACTCTTTCAATATTACTATCGGTAAATGGTTTATTTAGGACATCAACAATAGGGTATGTAAACGCTTTTTGGATGGTTTCTTCGGTGTCGTCCCCGGTGATGATAACAACAGGCACTTTCTCACTATAACCATTGTTTTTTATAAAATCTAACACTTCAAATCCATTGATATTTGGCATGTTTAAGTCGAGCAATAAGGCATAGATACTCTGCACTTTTAAAGCGTTAATAGCCTCGTTTCCATTATTTGCTCTTATAACATTAAACTTATCTTTTAAATGTTGTTCAATAAAATTCAACATGATTTCTGAGTCATCGGCAACAAGGATTGTTTTCTCTTTGGATTCTTTATTCCCAAAGTACGCATCTAGAATCGCAATGATTCTATGCACGGTATCAGAAAGTTCTTGAAACTTTCCATTCATGGTGACCATATCTTTTCCTTTTCCGGCCATCTCATGTGTTAAAAATATTTCAGATTCCTTCATGAATCCTAGATACTTTGCTTCACTTTTTAAACTATGGGCTAGAATACCGTAATTTTCAAAATCATAACTATTCTTGTATGATTCTAAGTTTTTTAGTTTTTCCTCTAAGGAATCATGGTATTCCTTTAATGATTCATTATATGAATCCATATCTCCCCAAAGCGATAATGCTCCTTCTACATCCACGTTATTGTTTACTAATATTTCCCTATTCATTTTCCTTACCTCCCTAAATATTTATGTAAAACTCTATTTAATTCGTATCGATCAATTGGTTTTGCTAAATAGGCATTAAAACCTGATTCTAGATATTTTTCTGCTTGTCCTTCAATGGCATCAGCAGTCAAAGCAATGATTGGAATATTGACTCCCATTGCTTTTAAATCGTTCATGGTTTCGACGCCATTTTTCTTTGGCATCATGATATCCATGAGGATAATATCATACGTTTCTGATTTGCATCTTTCAATTGCTTCAAATCCACTCTCTACAGTTGTAACATTCATATTGTATGGTTTTAATATATTCGAAGCAACTTTTAAATTTATTTTAGAGTCATCTACTACTAATATTTTTGAGTTCGGACGAATGTTGTAATCGATTTCAATCTCTTCTGTTTGAGTTGCTGGAATTTCCATGCTGATGATATTTTGCATCAGCGCAACTCTAAAGTTTGAACCACTTTCATATTCACTTGCTACCGTAATACGTCCACCCATCATTTCTACTAGGCTTTTCGTAATCGCAAGTCCAAGTCCAGTCCCTTCTGTTGAAGTATTTCTTTCTTCATCTAGACGTTCAAACTTCTTAAATAATTTTTCCATATCTTCTTTTTTGATTCCTCGCCCAGTATCTCTTACGGAAATATTTAAGATACATTGATTTAAATCTAAGCGATTAATACAACTTATTGTAAATACAATCTCTCCTTTTTCAGTATATTTTACAGAGTTCGTCAGTAAGTTCAAGATGATTTGTTTTAGTTTACTTACATCTCCTTTTAATACTCCTGGAAGGTCACTAGCCATATTCATTTTAAATTCAATCGGCTTTTCTCCAATTCTTGGAATAATCAATTTTGCAAGTGAATTAAACACCTCTCTAGGATTGTATTCTTTTGTTACAATCTCCATTTTATTTGCTTCTATTTTAGAGATATCTAAGATTCCATTGACTATCTCTAGTAAGTTATGAGAAGCATCTACTATATCTTTCGCATGATCTTTGGCTACAAAATCTAAATTTGGTGATTCCATCAATAACTCTGAGAAGCCCACGATTGCATTTAGCGGCGTTCTAATCTCATGTGACATATTGGACAAGAATTCACTTTTTGCTTTGTTTGCCTTTTCTGCTTGATCTTTTGCGGTGTTTAATTGTTCAATCATTTTCACATCAGGATTTTCAATAGTGAAGTACATAAGTATAGTGATGAAAGTAAAAATTGTGCTAAATAATTGTATTTGTGGGGCATTTGTTCTTACTATAAATATAATTACTATACAAACAATAAATGCAATAATTGGATACCATTTCTTTTTTTCAATTGTTTTTCGATTTTTTACTACATAGTATAAGTTAAGTATAATACTTAAAAATACTATCATGACCACAAAGTTAACACTTGGGCCAAGGGTGTAGGCATATTGGCCATCAGAAAAGTATTCAATTGGCAAGACACATAGTAAAAGTGAATTAATCACAAAGGCTATATTGAAAACTGTGCGATATTTTTTTAGTGATTCTTCTTTAAGGGTTTGTTGTGTCGCGATTATAATATAAAACGTAAAAACTGAAAGCCAGAGATTGATTGCCACTAAAAATGAGCGTCCAGCTATTACAGATAGAATTGATTGTGTTGTTCCTGTCGCATCAATCTTTGCACCTAACATACATAAGAATTCAAAGAATATGGCAATGACATCAGCTCCTAGTAAATAAGAATAAATTTTTGTTTCTTGATTAGTTACTCTTTCTCTTGAAAAGAAGAATCCAATAATTGTGAACACATAGATTGCACTAACAATTATCATTGCTATTGTAAATTCCATTTCTACCACCTATTTTCCTAATTTTTATTATAACAAACACATTTGCATATTTCAAGATATTGTTTTGAAATAAAAATGCCGTTTCATTATGTATCATAAAAAAAGATGACATGGTATAGGATATAATATACTTAAAAATCTAGCTGTTTTTTGTGCATTGTATGCATTTATTATATCTTCTTATTCATTCATCTTTTAGATTATCATGTATCATTCTTTATTTAACTAATTTTTAAGATTCTTTGTTTGATTATTTCTCTGTTTTCAGCAATTTTTTCATAGTCATCTACTAATTTATTATAATCAGTTTTTCCTCTATTTGTAGTTGGTATATGTTCTAAAAACACATAATCTACAGGTACTTTGTAGTAATCTAATTTTTGTCTACACGTATTTAATAAGTATTCCTTCAACTTGTTTTCATATCGAAGAGAACTGCTATCTATTTCTAGGAATGCTACCGGTAGTTCTCCGCGGTCATGTTCACGGTCTCTAACCCCAGCAACAACCGCTTTCTTTATTAATGGGTGTGTTAATACGCTTTCAACTTCAAATGGATGTAATTTTACTCCTATATATTGGATAATTGTCTTTTTTGCTCTTCCATAGACGTGTACAACTCCATCTGTATCTATTTTTCCTATGTCACCTGTATGTAACCATACTGTTCCGTCTTCGTGTTTTTTTAAGGTTTTATTGGTTTCTTTTTTTGATTTTATATATTCAAGCATGTTATTAGGACTATATATTGCTATTTCTCCTTCTTGATCGTATAATAATTCCTTGTTGTGGTCTTTTGGATCAAATATCGCTATGGTTGTTTTTGTTAGTGGAATTCCTGCAGATTGAAATTTGTTTGTTTCATTATTTACACAAATACAAACTCCTGCACATGATTCCGTTAGTCCATATGTTTTTGCAAGTCTATCCTTACAACCATTTCTAAGTAGTATGTTATCAATACTAATCTCTGTTGTATTTCGAAGTCTATCTCCAGCCTCTATAGGGTGTCTTATAAAGGATAAATCTGCATCTTGAATACTAGGGTCGTTAACTAATTCTTCGATATGAGCTGGCGAACAGGCAAATCTATTTGGCTTATATTTTAAGATTTGTTCGCCAAATTTATTAGGTTCATATGAAGGAATTAAACGAACTCGCATTCCTGCACATAGGTGAACATGAATTCCATTTCCTAGACCATATAATGCAAATGGTGGCATAACATCTAGAGCTTTTTCGCCAGGTTGCATATCCAATGGCGAATTGATTGTTTGAGAGGCCAGTGCATTCATATTGTCATGGCTAATTAAGGCTCCCTTTGGAATTCCTGTCGAACCACTTGTATGAAGTATTGCAAAAGGCATATCTTTTTCATATGGAATGTCTTTGCTATTGACGTTTTTGCCTTTTTTAACAAAGTTTTTCCAAGTTAAATAATTTGGATTATTTTCATATTTTTTATCTATTGGTTCTGATTCTGGTATATTAAGAGATTCTACTGGTGAAGCTGATATTACCTTAGAATATCCACATTTTTTAATATTATCTAATGCCATATCGCTTGTAGCATCTAGAGCAAATATTAATTTGGGATTACTTCTTTTACAATATTTTATTAGCAGATATGGTGGTGTTAAAGTGTCAATTGTTTCTAAAATTGCTCCAATTTTAGCTGCTCCATAGGCAAGGTAAACAATTTCTGGAATACTTGGAAATGTTGAAGCTATTCTATCCCCTTTTTTGATTCCCATTGCAGTTAGGCTATTAGCAACTTCATCTATTTTTTTAAACATTTCCTCATAGGTTACACTTATTAGGCCGTAATCTAGGGCAATAGTTTTCATGCGATTCCTATTATAATCTTTTAATGCTTGATAAATGTTCTTTTTAGGAATTTTGTGGCGTATCTGTTCTTCGGTATAGTATTTTAGTGATACTTTATCAATACTTGGATACCCCGTCATAGGGCCTTGTTTTTTACCAGCTGCAAGTTCGCTTAAATGTACCAGCCTTTCTTCTTTTTCTTTTTCGTTTAATGACTCTAAAAATACCTTGTATTTTTTTAAATCTTCTCTTGTCATACTCTCTCCCTTATTTCTTACCTTTAATATACTAAAGTTTATATTAAAATACAAAATAATTTTCTTTTTTTGTATCATATGTGTTACAATTATATTGGTGAGATATATGAAATACGATTCTAGTTATGTTGATTTCGTTTATAAGGGAGAGGATTTGGAAAAAATATTTATTCAAGAATTTGTTAGGTTTCGAAAAGAGAATAATTTAACTCAAGATGTATTTGCTCAGTTTGCAGGTTGCAGTAGAGAAAAGATAGCCCGTATTGAATGTGGAGAACACTCTCCTTCTCTACTTAGTTTATTAAACATATTGGGATCGATTGGTTATACACTTAAGATTGAAAAAGTCCATAAAAAAAAGACGATTTGATTCGTCTTTTTTGTTTGTTATTATTCAACGATTTCTGAAACAGATCCAGCACCAACTGTACGTCCACCCTCACGAATAGAGAACTTAGTACCTTTTTCAAGTGCTACTGGAGCAATTAAGTCAACAGTCATGTCAACGTTATCTCCAGGCATAACCATTTCAACACCTTCAGGTAACTCAATAACACCAGTTACATCTGTAGTTCTGAAATAGAATTGAGGTCTGTAATTTGAGAAGAATGGAGTATGACGTCCGCCTTCTTCTTTTGTTAGAACATAAACTCTAGCTTTGAATTTATGATGAGGTGTAACACTTCCTGGTTTAGCAAGAACTTGTCCACGTTCAACATCTTCACGAGCAATACCACGAAGTAGAACTCCAGCATTGTCTCCTGCTTCAGCATAGTCAAGAGTTTTTCTAAACATTTCGATACCAGTAACAACAGTTTTCTTAGTATCTCTTAAACCAACGATTTCAACTTCATCGTTTAGTTTTAATTGTCCACGTTCAACACGTCCTGTAACAACAGTTCCACGTCCTGAAATTGTAAATACATCTTCAATAGACATTAGGAATGGTTTATCAGTTTCACGAATTGGAGATGGAATATATTCATCTACTGCAGCCATTAAATCACGAATAGATTGTTCAGCAGCAGGATCTCCTTCGATTGCTTTTAAAGCAGAACCACGGATAATTGGGCATTCAGTATCGAATCCATATTCTCCTAATAATTCTCTAATTTCAACTTCTACTAAGTCTAGTAGTTCTGGGTCGTCTACTTGATCACATTTGTTCATGTAAACAACAATTTTAGGTACACCAACTTGACGAGCAAGTAAGATGTGCTCTCTTGTTTGAGGCATTGGACCATCTGCAGCAGAAACTACAAGGATAGCTCCATCCATTTGAGCAGCACCAGTAATCATGTTTTTAACGTAGTCAGCATGTCCTGGGCAGTCAACGTGAGCATAGTGACGTTTGTCAGTTGTATACTCAACGTGAGCAGTATTGATTGTAATACCTCTTTCTCTTTCTTCTGGTGCTTTATCGATATCTTCATATGCAACAAAGTTACCAAATAATTTTGTAATAGCAGCTGTTAATGTTGTTTTACCATGGTCAACGTGTCCAATAGTACCAATATTAACGTGTTCTTTTGAACGGTCAAATTTTTCTTTTGCCATTTTTTTTCCTTCCTTTCTTCAATAAATATTTTATCTAATGCTTGAACGAATTTCAAGTATTATTTTTAGTTCACGCTATTTTTCTTAATAATCTCTTCAGAAATTGATTTTGGTACTTCTTCATAGTGATCAAGTTCCATTGTAAAGTTTCCTCTACCTTGTGAATTTGAACGTAAAGAAGTCGCGTATCCAAACATCTCTGCAAGTGGAACCATAGCGGTAATAGCTAAGGCATTTCCTCTTGATTCTTGTCCTAGAGGTCTTCCTCTTCTTCCTGTTAAGTCTCCCATAACATTTCCTAGATATTCATCTGGAACGATTACAGTGACTTTCATAATTGGTTCAAGTAGAACTGGTTTACATTTATTCTTAGCTTCTTTTAATGCTAAAGAGGCTGCAACTTTAAATGCCATTTCACTTGAGTCTACATCATGGTATGATCCATCAAATAATGTAGCTTTAACATCTACCATAGGGTATCCAGCAAGAATTCCACCAGCCATTGCTTCTTGTAATCCTTTATCTGTTACCGGAATATATTCACGAGGAACCACTCCTCCTACGATAGCATCCACAAATTCATATCCTTTTTCAGGATTTGGTTCAAATCGAACCCATACATGTCCGTATTGTCCACGTCCACCCGATTGTTTAATGTATTTACCTTCACACTCAGCTGTCTGTGTAATTGTTTCTCTATAAGCAACTTGAGGGCGTCCTACATTACAATCCACATTAAATTCTCTTCTCATTCTTTCTACTTGTACTTCAAGGTGTAACTCACCCATACCAGAAATAAGAGTTTGACCAGTTTCATGATCTGTTTTGAATTTAAATGTTGGGTCTTCTTCTGATAATTTTTGTAATGCCATGGCCATTTTATCTTGATCTGCTTTTGATTTTGGCTCAATAGCCTCATCAATAACTGGTAATGGGAATTCCATTCCTTTCATGATAACTGGACTTTTTTCATCACATAAAGTATCAGCAGTTGTTGTATTTTTAAGACCTACTGCAGCCGCAATTTCTCCACAGTAAACTTCTGTGATTTCCTTACGATTATTTGCATGCATCTGTAAGATACGACCAATTCTTTCTTTTTCTCCTTTTGTACTATTTAATACATAAGAACCACTTGTTAAGTGTCCAGAGTAAACTCTGAAGAAAGCAAGTCTTCCTACAAATGGGTCGGTCATGATTTTGAACGCCATAGCAGTAAATGGTTCTGAATCGCTTGGTTTTCTTAGTACGTCTTCACCAGTTTTTGGATTATAGCATTCAATAGATGCTACATCTGTTGGTGCTGGGAAGTAATCTACTACAGCATCTAGAGCTAGTTTTACACCAATGTTAAAGTGTGCAGTTCCACACATAACTGGGAAGAACTTAGCAGCAAGCACACCTTTTCTGATAGCGCTCTTAATCTCTTCTACCGTTAATTCTTCTCCCATTAAATATTTTTCCATTAAAGCATCATCAAATTCAACCGCTTTTTCAATTAATTCTAATCTCTTTGTTTCAGCGATTTCTTTTAAGTCTGCTGGGATTTCAATTTCAACTGGCTCTTCATTTTGTTGTTTATCATAATGATAAGCTTTCATTGTAACTAAATCAATGATTCCATCAAATTCTGATTCAGCTCCAATAGGCCATTGAATTGGTGCAAAGTTAACGTTTAAACGTTCTTTGATTGTTTTAATTGTATAATTGAAATCAGCTCCCATTTTGTCCATTTTGTTAGCAAAGAACATTCTTGGAACATGATATTCATCTGCTTGTCTCCAAACAGTTTCAGATTGAGGTTCTACTCCTGCTTGAGCATCTAGAACAAGGATTGCTCCATCTAGAACTTTTAAACTTCTTTGAACTTCAACCGTAAAGTCTACGTGACCTGGAGTATCGATAATATTAAGACGATATCCTTTCCAGTGTGCAGTTGTTGCTGCACTGGTAATTGTAATACCTCTTTCTTTTTCTTGATCCATCCAGTCCATTTGAGATTCTCCATCATGAGTCTCTCCAATTTTATGAGTGATTCCAGTATGGAATAGTACTCTTTCTGTAAAAGTAGTTTTTCCAGCATCAATATGAGCCATGATACCAATATTTCTTACTTTATCAATTGAAACATCTCTTGCCATACTACAACCTACCATCTATAATGAGCAAATGCTTTATTTGCTTCTGCCATTTTGTGAGTATCCTCACGTTTTTTTACTGCTCCACCTGTATTGTTTGAAGCATCGATAAGTTCATTTGCTAAATTCTCAGCCATTCCCTTACCATTTCTGTTTTTTGCATAATTTACAATCCATCTGAAAGCTAAGGTTTGTGCTCTATCTTCTTTTACTTCCATTGGAACTTGATAATTTGATCCACCAACACGTCTTGATTTTACTTCAAGGGCTGGTTTTACATTCTCTAAAGCACTTGTGAAAACTTCCATTGGTTCTTTTCCAGTTTTTTCTTTTATAATATCAAATGCTTCATAAAGAATCTTTTGAGCGGTTCCTTTTTTTCCATCTAACATAATTTGATTCATTAATTTTGTAACTAATTTTGATTGATAGATAGAATCAGGTAATACATCTCTTTTTACTGCTCTTCTCTTACGCATTTTTATTTCCTCCTTCTTCTATTATTTTTTAGGTTTTTTAGCACCGTATTTACTACGTCCTTGCTTACGATTAGCAACTCCTTGAGTATCTAGAGTACCACGTACAATATGATATCTAACACCGATTAGGTCTTTTACACGTCCACCACGTACTAGAACAACACTATGCTCTTGTAAGTTGTGTCCCTCTCCAGGAATATAAGCATCGATTTCTTTTCCATTTGAAAGTCTAACACGAGCATATTTTCTTAATGCTGAGTTTGGTTTCTTTGGAGTTTTTGTAGCAACACGAGTACAAACTCCACGTTTTTGTGGACTTGTTTGATTGGTTTGCTTTCTTTCAAGAGTATTTAATCCAACATTTAACACTGGGCTTTTACTCTTTCTTGTTTTCTTGCTTCTTCCTTTTTTTACTAATTGATTAATAGTAGCCATTTTTTTCTCCTTCCCATTAACACACATCCTGGTGTATCAAACATTTCTTTAAATTAGGTTTTACACGCATGTAAAACCCAAATTTCAAAGTCATAGATATATTAACAAATTCTTTTTTATTCGTCAATAGATTTTTCTTTTTTTGTCTATAAAAATATGAAGTGCCAAACTACACTTCATATTAAATTACTATATTTTTATAATTTCATCTTTTGATTATCATTTATTCCAAGCAATTGAGAGATAGGATGAAATTTCTTTTCTTCTTTTTTAGGAGTGAGGGCATTTGAAATATCATCTAAAACTTTTTTTTGCGCTTCTCGTCTTCTTCAATTCTTTCTACATCTTTTTATGATTCTATATTCTTTGTATATTTGTTATATCTTATTCCCATTATTATCCCTAACACACATAGAATTAATGAAACCATTTGTTTCATAAAATTATCGTAAGTTTTTGGGTTATCCGTTGATTGTTCTACTGGTTTTTCTTCCTTAGGAGATTCTTTTTCTTTATAGATTGCATATAAATCAAATCCTTCACTTCGATCATAGGCATCTCCTGGATTTAGTGTCATTCCACTTCCATCTTCTTTGGTGTTCCATCCAATAAATTCAAACCCTTCTTTTATTGGAATACGATCTGTTACTTTAAATTCTTGGTGTATAGTGTTAAATGCCCCATCGGCTCCTGGAACGATATTATCTTCAAAAATAGTTTGATTGATGATTTCTAGTTTATCGACATCTGTTATATACATACTTCATGCACTAATATCTGTGGTAACTCCTACACCACTAGCTTTTCCTATTATCTTTGAATGATCAAATTTTAATTTTCCTTTTGAAGCAAAGATAGCTTCTCCGACTTTTGAACTTCCAAAATGCTGAATTGTTGATTTTTTGCTATAAACAGTTCCAATAGAATTGATAGCACATCCAGAGACAGTACATCTTCCGTTTTGTAAAGTTACATTTTCTAAGTCGATACTTCCTTTATTCACAATTAAACTTGAAGAAAAAATCGTATCTTGGAATCATTGATGGTAGGAATTCGAACATATCCTTTTTGATTGGCTGAAGTATAGTATCTATTTTCGATAGCACTTGTTAACTCTATTCTCTATTCTTGATTCTTCATTTGCTATTGCACTTTGTAATTCTTCAAAACTTGAAATTTCTTTTGCTTTAACACATTCAACTGTTAAGAACAATGATAGTGTTATAAGCATATATCCGATTCTTTTCATATTATACCTTTATTATCTTCATATCATTTCATAATTAGTTTTTCAACTTTATTTGAAATTATGTATGTTATTTCAAAAACAAAAAAAACCAACTTATCATCATTGGTTTTCTTGGCAAATATGCACTTACTTCCAAATTATGCATCATTTTTCCATAAGTGTTTACACCTATACAGACTTTGACGAATCCATATTCATTATTTACTATTTGCATTTTTTTGGCAAGATGATTTTAATGTCTACAATCTACTACTACCCATAATTTCATCTTAAGTTTGAGCCGTCACTTTTGATAACTGCTTGCGCTAAAACTACGTTTAATAGTCGTTAACTTTTTGTATTACATTAAATGGTGTACCTTGTTTTATACAGACAAAACTATTCTTTAAATAGCCTTCCCTATATCATGACCC
>JAFUYX010000031.1 GCA_017476885.1 Bacilli bacterium
AAAGGGGATGTTTTTCACATCCCTACTTCACACCAGAAATTATTGCTTTTCCCATTTAACTTCACACTAAAAATTATAGTTTTTTAATTTTTAGCATTCAATTTTAATGATTTTTACTTCACACTAGAAATCATTGAACCGACTTTTTTGATATACTCAAGACTCATCGCTAGTAGCATCGTCTTCTTGCGAAGGCTCAGGAGTAGTTGGAGTTCCAGGAACTTCAACTTCTTCTTTTGGTTCTTCCTTTGACGTAGTAGGTTCTTCTACCTGAGTATTAGTACTTGGTTCTTCATTATTTTCTTCAGATGGAGTACTAGGAGTAGTAGGTTCTTCGGTTTGAGTAGGCTTCTTTTCTTCTTTTTCTTCTTTTTCTTCCGGTTTATTAGTAGTTTCTTCTTTTTCTTCTTCCACTTCTTTAACTTCAGCCTTTGGATGAATAATATCATTTCCAGGAACACGATTACCACTATAAATACCTTTACCAATAATACCATCGGCTTGATCATAATCTTCAGAATAATCATAATGAAGAGTTTTAATCGTTTTGGTTTCCCGAATTCCTAAATTCTCTTCCATTGCCGCTTTAACTGCTTCTAGGCTACCATCGTAATATCCTACACAAGATAAGCCCCATTGATTTTCAAAATAGAAATAAGTCATCTGAGTTTTTCGAATTGTAATAAAATCTTCTCCTTGCAATGCTTGACTAAGCATTCCCTTAATCGATTGATAAAACGATAACATTTGAGAAGTCTTCATATTGGTAGCAATATTTTTACTAATGGTATTTAAAAGTTTTTCAAAATCACTAAAACTAGAAGTCTTCACAATTTTTTTGGCAAGAGCTTCAATAATCTGTTGTTGATGTCGATTTCGAGCAATATCACTTTCCAAAAATCCATGTCGATTTCTAGCATAAGCAAGTGCTTGTTCACCATTTAGATGTTGCATTCCAGTATGCATACAAACTAAGTCAGCAGCCAAAGTACTTCTTGCTGCATTAGACTCACAAAGCATGTCCCCACCATAGTATTGTACATAATAATCATAATCTGGTTGTTCAACATCAACATCAATTCCTCCAAGGGTATTGACTAAGTCAATCACTCCTTTAAAGTTGACTTTAACAAAATAATCAATTTCAATTCCAGTTAATTTTTCCAAGGTATTAATCGTACTTGCGGTTCCATAAGAAGCAGAAGAATTAATCTTATTATAACCAACTTGAGCCCCATAAGAACTAATAATAGGAACATATAAGTCTCTTGGAACACTAAACATAGTAGCTGTTAAAGTCTTAGGATTAAAAGTAATTAACATCAAAGTATCACCATTAAATGCAGCGTTTGCATCCAATCCATTTTCAGATTCAGAATCAACTCCTAAAACTAAAATCGTAAATGGTTCAGTCAAACTCTTCGTCGTAGCAAGAAGTTCACTTTCTTCTGTTTTCATTTCCTTAGAGTATTCTTTCACAATCTTTGTTTCTAGACTAATATTTTGATAAGTTTCTTCACTACTATAGATTTTAACATAATCTTTACTTAAGAAAATCGCATCTACTTCTTCCTCATACAAAGCCTTAAGAAGAGTATAATAATCACTGTAATACTCAATTTCTTGATTCATCTTTTCTTTCTTCATAAGCTCTAAAGGAAGAATATATCCGATTCGATCAGTATCATCACTAATCATTCCAATCACAGAGTTATGATCAAAATCAGTATCTTTCAAAGCAACCAAAGCAGTTGTATAAACACTGGTTTCTTTTGCCGTAAATTGATCTAACGTATTATAAATTTTATCAATATAGTAAGATGCTACACAAAATACCACCGAAAAAATTATGGTAAGAATGGATAATAGTACAAACTTCCATTTCTTTTTAGAAATCACAGTCTTCATTCCATAAAAAAGATAGAGAAGACCATATAACAAAAAAGCAATCAGTAATATGATTCGAATCGCTGTTTCAATTCCTTCTAATGATAGAATACTTTTGCAAAAAAAGAAAAAAGATACACCATACAAAAGAAGAATCAAAAAGTAAAAAAACTTTCTAACCTTACTAGCGCCTTTCCAATGCTTTTTTAATAAACCCATAAAGTTCACCCTTTCAATAATATTCTTTCAATTCTAAATAAACTTATATAATAGATTAAAAAAAATCTCAATACTTGATAGTTTATTTACGATAAATTTCGACAAATTTGTAAAAATATAAATTTAATGATATAATGTTTATAGATACTAAAGGAGGTCATAAGTGTGAAAAAAGTTTTAAATCTATTATTAATTTTATCTTTTATTTTGATTACTATTTTTCCCAGTCCTCTTCTAGTCCACGCCCAAGAAGTCGATGGAACCATTCTAAATGATGAAGTAAGACTTAGAACAGGGGCTGGAACAAACACAGGTATTATTACCACCATGAGTAAAAATACTAAGGTAAAAGTATTAGACACTACAGCCAAAAAAGGAACAGGGTGTTCTACTGGTTGGTATCAAATAAGATTGAACAACACCACCGGATATGTCTGTGGAGAATACTTAAGCATTGCTGGTGTTGGTGCCAAATACTCTTACTCAAGACCTTGGACCAGTCCTAAAAAAGCAATTTATGGAGGAGCAGAGTTTATTGCAAGTGGATACATTTCATCCGGCCAAAATACAAGTTATCTAAAAAAATTTAATGTCAATCCAGCCTCAGCATATTCGAAATATACGCATCAATACATGGCTAATTTATCAGCACCATATTCAGAAGCATATTCAGCATATAAATCTTATAAAGACAATGGACTTATCAACCTTGCGCTACACTTTGCTATTCCATTATATGTAAACATGCCAGCCAAAACTTCTCATCCGGTTTCAGGAGAAGAAAAAGGTGGAACTAGTACAGTGAAAGACAAGACTTTTGAAGATGCATTAAACAGACAAGGATTTGATGAAACCTATAAAATATGGTTAAGAGCAATCCATGAACAACATCCGAATTGGACATTTGAAGCAATTCATACAGGATTAGATTTCAATGTTTCTGTAGCCAATGAAAAATATGCCTCATCCATATACTATACTTGCAGTGCATGTCGAGAACAGCCAAATCAAATGACAGAGAAAAACTGGTACATAGCCAATAATCAAACGGTTGCTTATTTTCTAGATCCAAGAAACTTCTTAGATGAAACAAGTATCTTAATGTTTGAAGATTTAAGTTTTTCTGAGTACTACAAAGAGGACGCGGTCAAAAGTGTGTTAAAAGGGACATTCATGGAAGGAACAGATCCAATCGATCATCAAAGCTATTCCTCAATCTTTTATGAAGCAGGGAAAATTTATAACGTAAGTCCAATCTATTTAGCTTCTTTATCCAAACAAGAAGTAGGAGTAAGAGGATCCATAACGACTTCAGGAGAACAATTCTCCTACAAAGGAATTACTTATGAAGGGTTTTACAACTTCTATAACATAGGAGCCTATTCAAGTGAAGAAAATCCAGCTAAAGCAGGACTCGTTTATGCTGCCTTGGGAGGAGTCAAAAACGAAAAAGGAATTTATGTTGGAAACGTAGGGGGAACTCCAGAGATTAGTCCCGGAGTAGACACGACAAAACCAACACCCCAACCAACTCCAACTCAAACAGAGACACCAAAAGAAGAAACACCAAAGACCCAAGAAAATAAAACAGAACAAAGTAATACCACAGCTTCTCAACTATCCAATCTAAATTTGAATAAGAAAAACACTTATGTAACCAACCTTTCAATCAACATGAGAGCATCGACTTTATTAAACAAAGAGAACACCATTAAAATCAAGGATGCTTCAGGCAAAGAAATCAATGGGAATAGCATGATTGGAACTGGATCAACCATCACTTTTATTGGAGGAGAAACTCTAACCGCAGTAGTTTATGGAGATTTAGATGGGGATGGAAGTGTGGATGCACTAGATCTATTGATGATGGTCAGAGCATTAAATAAAAAATATGAATTAAAAGATAGTTATTTAGAAGCTGCAAGACTATATAATACATCTGGTAACATTGATGCTATGGATTTATTGAGTCTTGTAAGATATCTAAATGGTAAATTAAAAATCAATCAATCATGAAGGAGAATCCTATGAAAAAAAGAAAAGTATTATTTTTAAGTGTATTGCTTCTGATGAGTATAAGTCGAGTTCATGCAGCATCAGTAACTTTAGGAAGAAGCTCAACAACAATCACAAAAGGGAGTAGAGTGACAATTTATGTAAATATCAACAATGCTGCTTCATGGCAATTAACTGGAAATGGAACTGGAGCAACCTCTGGATGTTCTTTAGGGGAAGCTGGAACAGGATATAGTCAAAATGGAGAAAACACAAGTAAAACACTAACGGTTACCTGCTATTCCACTGATGTTGGTAGTATTGGATTCACAGTGACAGGAGTCATTGGATACATGGAAAATGGAAGCATGAAAAAAATGAACGTTAGTCAAGGAACAAGTGTATCTGTAGTCAAACCTCGTGATCCAGATTCCAATAATTACTTATCTAGTTTATCGGTAGAAGGGTATGAACTCACTCCAGCATTTGATAAAGACACCTTAGAATATAGTGTATCAGTTCCTTCCAGCATTGATAAAGTTACCATTGCAGCCACCAAAGCCAGTGGCTATGCCTCAGACCCAACGGGAATAGGAGAAAAAGAAGTCAGTGAGGGTTCAAACAAAATTGAAGTCACCGTGAAAAGTGAAACAGGAGTAGATCGAACTTATGTGATTAACATCAATGTGGAAGATAAAAATCCAATTACAATTAAAATAGAGGATGAGTCCTATACAGTGATGAAAAACCTAAAAGATATGAAAATACCAGATGGATTTCAACAAGAGAGTATAAAAATCAAAGAATTTGATATTCCAGCTCTAGTCAATAAAAAACTAAATATGACTTTAGTAGGAATCAAAGATAGCAAAGGAAATAAATTACTTGCTGTTTATAACAAAGACGATACTTATCAACTGTTTAATCAGAATAGTTCCAAAAGTTTGAGTCTATTCATTATTAAACCAGAAACCATATTAGAGGGATTTCATGAAGGAAATATTACAATACAAGGAACGGTATATAGTTGTTTAAAACATAATGAGGATGAAAACTACATCGTCATTTATGCACAAGACTTATCCACAGGAGAAAAAAAATATTATGTCTATGATGTAGATACGTCATCTTATATTCTATATAAAGATGGAATGCAACAAAGTTTTAAAGACCAAATAGAAAAGTACAAAACCGTAGTATTTGGCTTTGCTATTGCCCTAGGAGTTATGGGTCTCATCATTGTGATTTTACTCTTAAGAAGACCAAAGAGAATAAAAAAACAAATCGAAAAAGAGAATAACGTTCGTATTGAAAAACAAGAACCAACCAAGAAAAAGGAAAATTCAAATGTCAAAAAAGAAGAAGTACAACCAAAAGAAGAACCAAAGAAAAAAACAAAAAAGGCAAATTCTAAAACAGATGCCATAGAAACCATTAAATCTGCTCAAGAAATCATAGATGAATACGAAAAAACAGTGTCAATTCCAAAAGAGAAGCTAGTCAGTGAAGACACTGAAATGTATGATATCTTAAACGACGACAAAAAAAGCAAAAGAAAAAAGAAGTCTTAATTAAGATTTCTTTTTTGGATTATAAGTAATAATATCTTCAACACCACAAGATAGGATTTCACAAAATTGAGTTAACACAAATAAATCAATACGAGAAATTGTTCCTAAGTAATAACCTTGAACCGTTTCAAACCGCAGATTTGCTTCACGACATAGTCTACTTTTGCTATATCCTTTCTTTTCCATTAATTCTTTCAGATGAAATTCGATTTTATGATTCATAACATCACCCTTTATAAATGCAGTGTACCATCAAAAAAACTCTTACACATCCTACATTAAAATGGAGATACACTATGAAATTGTGACAAAAGAATTAGTATCCTAAAACAAAAAAATATGATATGATAAAAATACAAGAAATGAGTTGATAAATCATGAAACCTTGGACAAAAAATCAATTAAGAAGAATACGAATTGCGATGATGATTAATAGTGATGCAAGAAATCGTTATATCAAAAAGAAACAAATTTTCAAAAGCATGGGAGAAAATGTTTTTTTTCAACCAAGAGTTATTCCATCCGATCCTCAACTAATCAAACTTCATAATAATATAGTGATTACTAGCAACGTGACATTCGTAACCCATGATGTTTTTCACATGGGATTAAGTCATCTTGGAAAAGGAGAGTTTCCATACTATTCTTCTTGCATTGAAATCATGGATAATGTTTTTATTGGGTGTAATACCACTATTTTAGGAAATGTAAAAATAGGACCTAACGTGATTATTGGGGCAGGAAGTGTGATTACAAAAGATGTAGAACCAAATTCTGTAGTAGTAGGAAACCCAGCCAAAAAAATCTCTACCTTTGATGAATATATTGAAAAAAGAAAAGAAGTATTTTGCTCTAATGATGAGAATCTTTTATGGGAAAATTTTATAAGACAACATAAATAACCAAAGAATGTTGTTTTTTTATCCCAATTTACGTTATAATAGAGATAGAAAGAATGTGAATGAAGTGAAACTAGAGTTAACAACCCTAAATGCAGTACTGATGATTGCCACAACTTTTATAGCAAGTTTAATCCTTGTTCCAATATTTAAAAAAGTAGCGTTCCACATAGGAGCCTTAGATCAACCCAACAAAAGAAGAATCAACAAAGTAGCTATGCCTACTATAGGAGGAGTCGCAGTTTTCTTATCCTTTATATTAGGCTATATGATATTTATGAACCCTTCCAAAGAGATGAATGCAATTTTAATAGCAAGTTTTATCATCATCTTAACAGGACTCATCGATGATATTAATCCCATCTCTGCGAAATATCAATTACTGGGTCAATTAGCGGCAATAGGTACCCTTGTCTTCTATGGAAAAATCACAATTGATGTGTTGACCATTCCAAATCTTACTCTAAATTTAGCAACTCCATGGAATTCTATTGTGACAATCCTATTTATGTTAGGAATTATCAATGCCATTGATTTAAGCGATGGTATGGATGGTCTCTCTTCAGGAATATGTATCATTTATTTTATAACGATTCTAATTATTGCAAGTATCATTGGGACTTTAGGAAATCTAGATAGTACTATAGCCATCTTAATGATTGGGGCCTTACTCGGATTCCTAGTTTATAACTTTCCTCCTGCTAAAATTTATATTGGAGACTCTGGAAGTAACTTCATGGGACTGATGGTTGCAACCACAGCCATCTGTGGGTACAAACTAGCCACCTTTACTTCCCTAATTGTTCCTCTTGCCATTTTAGCAACACCAATTATTGATGTAGTATTTTCTATCATCAGGAGAAGTCTAAAAAAAGAAAACCCATTTACTACCCCTGATAAAGAACATCTTCATCATCAATTATTAAAACTTAAATTTTCAACCAAAACTTCATTATTAATGATATATGCGGTTAATATGATGTTTTCTGCAGTGTCTATTCTATATGTATTAAACTATATCGAATATGCCTTGACTTTATATATACTATTAATGGTTTTATTCCTATTCTTAGTGTTAAAAACAGACATTGTATTTCCTCACAGAAAGGATAAAAAAGATGAGTAAAAAAATTCTCTATATCTCAAATATGTATCCTTCCAAAAAGTATAAACACTATGGAATATTTGTCAAAAACATGGAACTTGATATGCAAAATCTAGGATATCAAATCGACAAAGTAGTAAAAACGAAACAAGATTTTATCATATCAAAAATTCTTTCCTACCTAATCTTTTATACCAAAGTATTTATAAAAAGCGTATTCAAAAAATATGATATCATCTATGTTCATTTTATTTCACATTCAGCAAGGACACTAATGAAGAAAAAAGCAACTCTAATCGTGCACGCGCATGGAAATGATATTATCGCGGATACATTAAAAGATGAGAAGAATTACAAACATAGTCAAAAAATCATAAAGAAAGCTAATCTAGTAGTGGTACCATCAACTTATTTCAAAGAAGTTTTAGAAAAAAATTACCAAGTGAATCCAAGTATTGTTGAGGTATATCCTTCTGGTGGAATTAACTTTGATATCATGACTCCATTAGACAAAGAAGAATGCCAAAGAAAATTAAAACTAGATAAAAATTTCTCTTACTTGCTGATGGTATCAAGAATTGAAAAAGATAAAGGATGGGATACGCTTTTAAATAGCATTCATCAATTAAAAGAAAGAAATGAATTTCAAAATAAAAAACTCATTGTGGTAGGAAGCGGAGAAGAACAAAGTAGTTTTGAAAGCAAAATTCAAGAACTACAATTACAAGAAGACATCATTTTAAAACCATTTGCTTCTCAAAAAGAATTAGTAAACTACTATAATGCATCAGAAGTAGTAATCTTTCCAACCAAAAGAAAAAGCGAATCACTAGGACTGGTAGGTTTAGAAGCATATGCCTGTGAAACGCCTTTAATTGTTTGTACTTTATATGGTCCAAAGACGTATGCCGATGATACATGTGCATGGACTTATCAACAAGAAGAAGATTTAACAAAAACAATGGAAGAATTCTTTTCATCTAGTAAAGAAGAAAAACAAAAGA
>JAFUYX010000032.1 GCA_017476885.1 Bacilli bacterium
GAATATCTCTTATTTTTCTTTTGCTAATATAAAATAACTACATTGATATGCACAGTAGTTTTTTAAATATTCATCTACTTTATCGATATCATTAATGGTTTTAAAATTTTTGTTCGTTTTGCTGTTAAAGCCCTTTAATCGTAGTTTCCCGTATGCCCAGTCTCCTACTATGTAGTCATAATTTTTAAAATAATCTGTTATTTTATCTTTTAATATTTCTTGATCAATTGCATTTTTTTCGTTTTTCATCACTAAATATTTTTGATTATTAATTGTTATGTATTCCATTTTTTCACCTTTTCATAAGTAATTAAATATAAATAATAAAACAATAAATATTGTCGTTGCTATGATACTTGCAAATAGTAACATATCCACATAACCATTGCCAGATGTTAATCTATTTCCATATCTCTTATAATAATTTATAGCTTTTTCTAATATTTCATCTTTATTCTCTGCATTTATATCTACTTTAAAAAAATTATATACTTGTAGATTTACATTTTGTAAATCTTGATCTGTCATAGATTGAATTTGGTTTAAATTGTATCCTAGTAGGAGGTAAGCATCTGGTATTAGGGTATATCGATTTATTTTTTCTAAATCGTATTTTCTGTTCAATTCATATTGTTTACTAGCGTAATATTTATCAATTATATCCGTTTGATTTATATTCTTTTCCAGTTCCTGTTTTATATAGATTATTTGGTTGGATTGAAGGTATAAAAGAGTTTGAAATTTTGCTTTTTCTTCTTGCGAGAGTTCTATTTCATTTATTTTGTAAAAGAACATATCTATCAGATATTTTTCAATTTTAATAAATGCTGTATTAGGTTTTATATTTTGTTGACTCTCCTTTTCATACTCTAAAAATTGTTGCTTAAAATCCTGTAGTTTTTCTTTTGGAAAGCCATATTTTGTCATATTATTATCTAGTCCGCCCATGCTGAATTCATTTTGGGTGATATATGGATTAATAATATCTAATTCCCCATAAATAAACACTAATGTACGAATTGCAACGGCAAAAAAACTCTGATATTCAGATGATTCTTGATGGTCCTTGGATTTTAGATAGAGTTCTAACGCATGAGAAAATGCTTCATTTACAAATATTTTGCCTACCATATCTCTCACCTATTATTAGTATAACATTTATTTTTTTAGATGTAAATTCTCAAACGAGCGATTTTTCTTCTCTAAAAATGCTATTTTTTCATATGAACCGGGAACCCATTTGGGGATTTCACCCTGAATTATTCTTGAATCTATTAGATATTCGTATTCAATTTCTTCATATCTCATATTTTGGACACCGATGATTTCATATTTTAATTTAATGCACAATATTATTTCCATTAAGGCATTATTCATCCCATAACTAGTAGTTTTTGTTTTTACTTGAGATAAGAATGTATCCATAAAGTGGATTACTACTGGTATTTTGGGTCCTAGATTATTTATTGTTGGAGTATTTGTTATCATTCCTATAGGTACGAGTATAAGGATGCCTTGATTATTTGACTGTTTTTGGTATGGCAATTGATATGGTTTTAAAGAGATGATTTCTTCTTCTACAAATTTATTTGAAATGTTTTTCTCTATTTCACTAGCGAGTTCATATACTTTGTGCATATTATAATTCATACTTATGATTCTTCCGTTGAAATCTTTTTTTATTTCTATTATATCTTGTTCGATATGGTCTTTACCATACGTGGAAAAATGATTTGTTATTCTATATAATGTTTTTTCTATGCTCGCATGGGATATTTGTTCAATTCCTGGCGTGATTAGATTTGTGGCAGATAGTAAAAAGATGGAATGAATCATTATAAGTGCTATACTGGAGCAAAAAAAATATTTTGTTTTTTTTCTCATATTTTATTCTATGAAAAAGGATGGTATTCTATTAAAACCATCCTAGGCTTAAAAATTCATTTAAGAATAATACGACTCCTGCAATAATTGCTAAAAATACTAGTATTATTAGAATCCTAACAATTATGTTAATTGCTCCTGATTCATTATCCTCTAGCGAAGCAAAATCATTTTTTTTGAAAGTCATACTATTCGTGTAAAAAGAATCATCTAATTCTTCATCCAATGCATCTTTTATTTCCTCTTTTTCACTTGATTCTTTTGCTTCTTTTATTTCTTCATTAATAAGAGGTGATGGGCTTGTTTCTTCTGGGGCGAATTCTTTGGCTCCAGCTACTACTGTATTTTCATCTCCTCTTAAATCAGTAAATAAATCTAGAGGATCTAGCTGAGTAGATTCTTCATTTAAGTTTTCTTGAATTTCTTTTTTTTGTTTTTCATTCATATTAATTGTGTTTATTAGTTCTAGCAATTCTTCTTTGGCACTTTCTTGACTTGCTTTTTGGTTTTCCTCATTGTCTAGTTCTAAGCTTTTTAATATGTCGAATTGAGTATCTCTCACCTTTTTTAATCGCTCTTTTGAATAATCAATTTCTTTTTCTTCTCTTGCTTTTTCTAAAATTGCATTAATATCATATTCTCTTGTCTTTTCTATTTCTATTTCATCCTGTTCTGGAACGTCAAATTTTAAGGATCTACGTTTAGGAGGGTCTTGATAGTTTTTTTCAAGTATTTCTTTGATTTTGTCTATATTAATTTGAGAATCACTTTCTCCAATTACTTTTGCATTTGTCCCAATATTAAACTCATTTAGTTCACTATTTTTGATTTCTTCATACAATTGAGTGTTTTTAGAAGTTCTACTTTTGATTGGTTTTATTTCTTCTTGATTAAACTTTTCTAATCGTGTTCTCATCATACCTCAACCTTTCTTTTGCGTTGAAATTCATTTCTATTTATTCATATTAAACATATCATAGATTCTCTTTTCTGTCATTTTTTTGCTTCCCTTTTCTTTTTACTTTACATTTTTTTACATTTTTCTTTTTTGTATTTGATTTTGCCTTCACTTTATGTTTTAATTATGTAGAAGGAGATTGAAGAATATGAAAAAAATTGTGGTGAATACAAATAATTGTATAGGATGTGGAGCTTGTGTTGGTATTGATCCTGAGCATTTTGATTTTAATGATGATGGTTTATCTCATCCTATTAGTCAAGAAAATTTGGATAGTCCAGATTTACAGAATGCTATTGCTTCTTGTCCAGTTGCTATTATTTCTCTTGAAGAAGAACATGCTTCTGAAACAACGGAAGAATAATTTTTCTGGTTCAAATAAAAAAGCCTTTTGGCTTTTTTTATTTGAGACTATATAGCTTTTTAATCTCTTTGATTGTTAACGTTCGATATTCTCCTGGTTTTAATCCCTCTAAAGTTAGAAAAGCAAGGCTCTCCCTTTTTAATTTTAGAACTTCATGTCCTAGTTCTAATAACATCTTCTTTACGATATGATTTCTTCCTTCTTGTATTCCAATATAAAGGCTTGTGGTGTTACTCGTTTCATTTTTTTTGATTATTTTTACATATGTTGGAATTACTTTTCTTCTTTCTATCTCAATACCGTTTTTTAATTCCATAAATTCTTTTGGTGTTACGATTCCTTCCACTTTGGCACGATAGACTTTTTCTACTTTATGAGATGGATGTGTTAATATACCGGTTAGTTCTCCGTCATTTGTCAGTAATAATAATCCGGTCGTGTTAAAATCCAATCTTCCCACTGGATAAATCCGTGCTTTGGTCGGAATAAGATCTACCACTGTTTTCCGTCCCTTTTCGTCACTTACACTTGAAATTACTCCTTGTGGTTTATAAAGAAGATAATATTCTTTTTCTTCTTTAGCATTTAACAATTGTCCATCAACGATGATTTCATCGTCATAGTTTACTTTCATTCCATGTTCTTCTACTCTTTTACCATTTACTACTACTTTTCCTTGTTCAATATATTCTTCAGCTTTTCTTCTTGAACAAAAACCGCTATTAGCAATTACTTTTTGTAGTCTTTCCATTGTTTATTTCACCTCAAACATTCTTTGAAATTGGACAGGGATTGGCGCATTAATTTTCAGGATATCTTTGTATTTTGGCATTTTTAACTCTAAGTAGGAGGCGTGCAATCCCATTCTGCTGATAGGATTTCTTTTTGCGCCATATTTTTTATCTCCAATAATAGGATTTCCTATGTTACTTAATTGAACTCGAATTTGATTTTTCTTTCCTGTTAGGATTTCTATTTTTAAATTACTATAGGTATTCTTGCAGTCTAGTACTTGATATTTGGTGATTGCAAGTTCCCCTTGATTTTTATTGGATACGTGAACTTTGAAAGTTTTATCTTCGTATAGGTAGTCTTTTAATGTTTCTTGTTTGTTTCTCATTTTTCCTTCAACAATTGCTCTGTACTCTCGTACAATAGCGTACTCATTCCAGTGTTTTTGCAATTGTTTTTTGATTTCTTCATTTTTGGCAAATACTACTATTCCAGAAGTATCTTTGTCTAAACGATTCACAATAAAAACTTTATTCTTTGGATATTGTTTTTTTACATAATCACTTGCTTGGTGGTATAAAGTGTTTATTCTTTCTTTTGCTGAAGCAATGGTAAGTAGTTTGCTTGGTTTATTGATAATGAGTAGATTTTTGTCCTCATATAGAATGTCCATCTTCTTTTTCATAATCGTTTACCTCATCATAAAACTCTTCTAGAAGGCTTGCTACTTCTTCTAGTTCATCCTCGTCGACCACATCAATTAATTCGTAATCTTCTTCATCACTATCAGGGTCATAGATTGATACATAGATTTCTTCTGTCTTTTTTTCAACCGGTTGGTAAATTAAATAGTGCTTTTTTCTTTTTTCTGAATATAAGCTAGTAATGATTTTACACTCTTCACTTCCCTCATCTGTATCTAAATAAAATTTTTCTGGCATTTTATTCTCCTCCTTTTTGTTTTTTTATGATTTCATTTACTGCTATTAAAACTCCTATTTTTGCGGAATCGAAGGTTAGTCCTCCTTGCTGAAAAGCAATGTAGGGTTCACGAATTGGCCCATCGCAGGATAGTTCTATTGAGGATCCTTGTACAAAGGCTCCGGCTGCCATGATAACTTGATCTTTGTAGCCTGGCATGTCAACTGGAATGGTTGTTGCAAAAGAATCAATAGGACTTCCTTTTTGAATTCCTGAACAATAGGATATAAGGTCTTCTTTGTTGTGAAATGTGATCGTTTGCACAATATCAGAACGATGGCTCTGATAATTTGGATTGACTTCATATCCTAATTTTTCTAGCATATAACTTGTTAGTATCGCCGTTTTTAATGAGCTTGCTACTACTTGAGGAGCCAAGAATAACCCTTGTAAAAATGATTTATTCGCTCCTAAACTTGGTCCAACTTCTTTCCCTTCCCCTGGAAGAGTTAAAGCTTCTGCAACTAGTTCAATGTATTTTTTCTTTCCAACTACATAACCACCGTTTTGGGCAAGACCTCCCCCTAAGTTTTTGATGAGCGAACCTACTACTAAATCGGCTCCCACTTCAATTGGTTCTTTTGTTCCAACAAATTCACAGTAGCAATTATCTACCATTACAATGGTCTGTGGTTGGATTTTTTTAATTGTCTGAATAATCTTTTGAACTTGTTCGATACTTAAAGTTTCTCTAGTAGAATAACCACGACTTCTTTGAATCTCAATCATTTTGACCGGATTTGTTTTTAAATATTCTTCTATCTTTTTTTCGTCAAAATCATTGTTTACTAAATCAATTTCGTCGTATTGTACCCCAAAACTTTTTAGTGAACTTGGATTGTCTGTAATGCCAATCACTTGATGAAGGGTGTCATAGGGTCTTCCTGAGATGGATAAGAGTTTGTCTCCTGGTCTTAGAATTCCAAATAAGGTTTTGGATAAAGCATGTGACCCCGAAATAAATTGATTTCGTACTAATGCGTCTTCTGCTTTAAATACCATCGCATATACGCTTTCGATTGCATCTCTTCCTATATCGTTATAGCCATATCCCGTGGTTGTTGAAAAATGCGCCTCGCTAATATGGTTTTTCCAAAATGCATCTAGGACTTTGGCTGTATTTGCTTCTTGAATCTTATCTATTTTTGAATACCATTCTTGAAGATTTTCTATTGCCTCTTCATATAAATTCCATGTTTCTGGTTCTAATCTTAAATACTCTTTCATTGTTTTACCACCTCTATTTGTCCAGTTTTTTTGCTTTCCATCATTTCTATTACTTTTTTTACTGCTCTAGACATCGGAATAAAAGAAATCATAGGTTTTATATCTTCTGGGATTTGATTTTGTTCTGTATCAAGCCAAGAAAAGGCAATAGCATTTACATGCGCGTTGGTATAATAAAGCGCTAAGTCTTTAGTGAGCATATTGAGTCCTGATTTTGATACATCATATTCTAAGGTCACATAATCATTTGCATCAATGGTATTATCCGATGAAATATTGATGATGGAACCATGATTTTTTTCTATCTCTTCTCCAAATGCTTTGGCAAGTAGGAATGGACCTAATGTGTTTACTTTGAATACTTCTAACATTGTGTTTTCGTTTTTCTCTTCCATTTCACTTACATGATCTATTCCAGCATTATTAATTAAAACATCGATTTGCAAGTTCTTTTCTTGAACTTCTTTTTTTATATGGTTAATGTCCTCTTGTTTTGATATATCTGCTTGAATGATGTAAATGTGTTTATCGTACTGTTCTTGTAATTTTTTTAAGTGTTCTTTCTTATTATGATAAATCAAGATTACTTTGTAATTTTGTCTTAGTAATTCTTTTGCTAATGCTCTTCCTAGTCCTCCATTGGCACCGGTTAAAAGAACGGTTTTCATTTACTTGTCCCCTTTCAAGTTTCTTATTATATAAGATTTTATCCTAAAAGTCATCATTTGTTTGTTTCGTGATAATAACTGTATTCTTCAATTTGTCTTGCAATTTCATCTAACTCTTCAAATTCTTCATCATCATAGGTGTCTTCTAGTAAAAATAAAATATCACGTGTGCTTTTGCAATCTTTGTAAGGAATGTGAAATTCATCTAGGACTTTGGTTTGATAATTTGTTAAGTATAGGTTATCATTTACTTTTTGATATTGATGTTCTTGAATTGTCTTTTCCAGTGTTTCTTCTAATTCTTTTTCTTCCATTTCTATCACCTAAGTTTATCATATCATATTTTTTTATGGGATGGATATACTATTAGTGGTGATAATGATGAAAGATAAACTATCTTCTTTCTTTAAGATTTTTGGACCTCTGATTTTAGGAGGGATTGTAGCTTTTGTAATTAAAGACTATATGAATTATTCTGACCTTGTTCAGCCGCCTCTTTCTCCTCCATCCATTGTTTTTCCTATTGTTTGGACCATTCTTTATTTGTTGATGGGGATTTCTTATTATTTATTTTCTAAAGAGAATCAGGATTCTTCTATTTCTTTTCTTTATAAATTACAACTAGGCATCAATTTGATTTGGCCAATTCTATTTTTCAATTTTCGTTGGTACTTTTTCTCAATCTTATGGATTTTACTATTAGTTGTCTGTGTATGGATGTACTTCAAAAAACTATGGAATGGTAATTACAAACGATCCGCATATCTACTTATTCCATATCTTATCTGGCTTATGATTGCAACGTATTTGAACATTGGTGTATATTTGTTAAATTAATTTTTGTTTTCGGAAGATAAAAGCATTTTGATATCTTGTTCACTTAATGAACTTAAGTAACTAGAATCCTCAAGATTTCCACTTAAGATTTTATCACTTAAAATCTTTTTCTTTTCTTGTAATTCTAATATTTTTTCTTCGATGGTTCCTTTGCAAATGAGTTTTATCACACTGACATTTTTCTTTTGACCAATTCGATGGGTTCTATCGGTTGCTTGTGACTCAGCTTGTGGATTCCACCATAAATCTAGATGAATAACGGTGTCAGCACTTGTAAGATTTAAACCGGTTCCTCCGCTTTTTAGCATGATTAGAAAAATTTTTGTTTGATCTTTGTTAAAGGCATCTACTAACATCTGTCTTTTTTTGCTTGGAACGTCTCCTGCGATGGTATAATTGGAAATTCCTTCTTCATCTAATTTTTCTTTAATCTTATCTAGGGCTGTTTTAAAACTTGTGAATAGTAATATTTTGTGTCCTGAAGAAGAAACCTCTTTTATGATATCTAAAAGACTTTCTATTTTGGCACTTCCACCCGTGTAATGATCTAAAATTAAGGATGGATCTATACAAATTTGTCTTAATCTCGTTAAAAGACTTAAAATCATCATTTTATTTTTAGTAAAGCCACTTTGTTCTATCATTTCATTCATTTGTTTTTGCGCTTGAACTACTTCTGCCGCATAAATCTTTTTTTGCTCTTCTTTTAAATCAATAAAAATTTTATTTTCTATTTTTTCAGGTAAGTCTTTGATAACTTCACTTTTTAATCTTCTTAATATGAATGGTCGTACTTGTTCTTTTAGGTTAGAAAGCATTTGGTTTGTTTGTTCATCAAATTCCTTTACTTGATATTTTTTTTGAAATTTCATTTGACTTGACAAAAAGCCAGGCATAATAAAATCAAAGATGCTCCATAGTTCAATAATAGAGTTCTCAATTGGGGTTCCTGTTAAGGCAATCTTAGTTGTTGCATCAATGCTTTTAGTGGATTTGGTAATTCCTGCAAGAGGGTTTTTGATATTTTGAGCTTCGTCAATAATCATGCATTCAAAATGATTTTTTTCATAGAGGTCTAAGTCTTCTCTAAGTAGTCCATAGGAAGTAATATAAATATTTCCTTTAAAAGATTGTAATTGTTCTCTTCTGGTTATCTTAGCACCTGAAAATACTTGATATTTTAGATTTGAAGCAAATTTTTCAAATTCATTTTCCCAATTGTATACTAAAGCCGTTGGACATACGATTAAGAATTTTTTTCCGTTTCCTTCTTTTAAAAGTTCTTTGATAAAATAGATGGTTTGTAAGGATTTTCCAAGTCCCATTTCATCTGCTAAAATTCCTCCAAATCCACATTTGGTAATTGTATAAAGCCATTCAATTCCTTCTTTTTGATAATCACGTAAAATTTTTTCTTGTTGTTTTGTAAAAGACACATGAGATTCTTTGTAGTTTTGAAATTGTTGGATGAACTCATTAAAAGAAGAATCTGTATGTATAATATGATAATCTTTATTTTTTATTGAATCTAAATATAGGGCTCTGTATTTTGGGATTTCTCCGCTCAAATTTGATATTTTTTTGGAATCGAATTCGAATTCTTTGCTTAATTGATTGAACTCTTTCAAGTTGTCATTTTCAAGTGACAAAATATCTCCACTTTTTAAACGATAGTACTTTTTCTTTTGGTCTAAAGATTTTAATACTTTTTGAAGTTCGTCTTGAGCAATATTTCCTAAATCAAATTGATAGCTTAGAATATGATCTTTTCCAATCGAAAAAGTTGCTTGGATATGATTGTCTTTTAAGATATTTTGACTCTTCATTTTTTCAGAAGTAAACACTTTATAATCTTTAGCTAGTTCGTCTAAGGCTCCTGATAAAAAATCACATACACAATCAAAATCATCTAATAAAAAGAAATTACTCATCTTATGAAATTGATATTGGTATAGTCTTTGAATGACGTTATTTTCAAATTCTTCATCTCTTATGATGCCATCTACTTCATCAAAATAAGAGATGGTTTTATTTTTATAAACAAATTTTGGAGTTGCTAGAATATGATCTTCTTTAAGGTCAAAGTAAATCTCCACTTCTGGTTTTAAATCTATTATAATATCATTAGTGGAATCATCAAAAAGCAGTTGTTCTTTGACAATTCCGATTAAATGTTTTTGATAATCTGCAAACATCTCTTCTGGAAAAACAATTTCACTTAGGTCTAAATGCATGCACTCACTTAGTAAAAATTGTTCTTCTTTATTTAAATGAAATATTTCTTGATTTTTGCGTACGTATTCGCAGTCATCTGTGATGATATCAATCTCTTCTAACTTTCCTTCAAAAGATAAATAATATTTATTTTCTTTTTTGGAAAAATGTAGTTGAAATGGGAAAGATTCACGTATATGATACCTCTTTTTTTCATCTTCGTCATCGATTTCTAATTTACAAAACTGAAACAATTTTTTTATGTTTTTATCGGATAAATTTGCATAGTTTCCGTCTATTGCATAGTTTTCTTTTAATTCTTTTAGGAAATCTAAAAATTGAAGACTTTTTTCACTGAAATAGTGAAGTGCAGGTTGATAAACAAAACCACTTCCAAATCTAAAATCCTCTCCTTTTTCATAGCAAGTTAAGAATGATCCTAATTTTCCAAGCAAGGAATAGGTTTTATCTTTGCCTATTTTTACTTTTAATGATGTGTAATGATATCGCCTTTTTATATGAAAGCCAATGTAGGGAATCAACTTTATTTCTTCTTTTCTTCGATTCTTTTGAGAGAATTTGTTCTTCAATTTGGCTAATAATATGGAAGATGCTTTTTCTTTGGACTCCTTCTCATGAAAGTCAAATATTTTGTTAGAATAACATATTAAACACGCCGCTAAATGCTTGCAACTTTTTGTTTCTCGAAACCTTGGGCAAGTGCAATACAAAGAATCGATCTTATTGTCTAATATATCTATTTGAACCATATATTTTTTATAACTTGATTGCGATTCTACTAAAAACTGATGTTTGATATGAGTTTCGATACTATTTTTTCCAATGTATTCAATACTTTCTTCGGCGTATGCGCTTCCTTTTTTGTAGTCCTCTTGATGAATATGTTTTTGAATTTCTTCTTCGATATCTTTGATCATGACAAGCCTCCTTGATTCAATAGTATACAATTCTTTTTGAAAAAAAACAAGCATTTTTTATACAAATGTTCGTCTTGTTTCTTTTAAAAAATCCTCTTCAGGATTACTTTTTGTAAGATCTTATCATTGATTTTTTGGCGTTTTCTTGACTTGTTTTAAGAGATAGTAAAATAAATTCTCTTTGCTTATTAGCATACTCTTCTTCGTAGCTATAATTCTTTGAATAATCTTCAGGAATCAATACCGTGTTTGTTTTTTCAAAGACTTCAACGTTTTCTCTTTTAACTTTTTTATCATGATTTTGTTCTAAATTTCGGTATAATCTATAATCATAAGTTGTGCTATTTCTATCTTCAAAAAAAAGTTTGCCGTTTTTTCCAACTCTAAATGAGCCCATGTACATATAAATGTTATAACTATCTTTTTCCGAAATCTCTTCAATATATTCATTAATAAGTTTGGAAATATGTTCTTGATCAAATTCATTCCTTTTTTTTAATTCTTCTAGCTCTCTTCTAATTTCTTCTAATAATTCTTTTTTCATTTTTTACACCCACCTGTTTTTTAGTTTATCAAAAATAATAGAAAAATACTAGATATTTGTAATTAGTATTTTTTCCTTTGTAACAAATTTTGAATAAATTAATTAAAAAAATTGTAATGCAAGTTTTTTTGAATTTTAATTTTTTTGATTTTCAAGTATTTTAATCCACAACAAAAAGTATTGATATCTTTATCAATTTTTAAC
>JAFUYX010000033.1 GCA_017476885.1 Bacilli bacterium
AATAGCTGAGATAGGATAGAATAAGCATTAATAATATTGATAAAATCAATTCTTGAGGGGTTATTTTTTTCTTTTTTTTGGTTTTTCTTTTTTTCTTGGCCATGGAAATTCCTCCTATTCTACTTATTTAAGTATATCAATTTTTATAGAAAAAAAATCAAAATTACTTGAATTTGACATTTTTATTTGGTAAAATAGGATTGTTCTTACGGCGGAATAGCTCAGTTGGCTAGAGCACACGGTTCATACCCGTGGTGTCGAGAGTTCGAATCTCCCTTCCGCTACCAAGAGGAATTTTGCTTGAACTTTTAAAGTTTCGAGTTTGATAAACAGCTAATTCAGAAATGGATTAGTTTTTTTGTATTATTTTATAAAAATTAACTAAAAATGTGAAATAAACGATATCTCTGGTAATGAAAGATAACTTCAACATCATTGTTCAATTTTTTTATGTATTGAACTTTTGGTGCTGAATTCTTCTTGAATGATTCATCTTTTCTTTTTAGCTTCTTTATATTATAATTATTATTGGGAGGTTATAAGAATGAAAGAATTTGATATTGAATATTATAATTCATTTTATCGAAATAAAGGGGTGGAGCCTTATAAACTGGATAAGTTAACTTATCCTGATGTAAGGACCAATGCTAGTCAAACAAGACTTATTAATGAAGAAGGAAAAGAAGTTGGTACTAAGGGGGACATGTATCATAAATTAATTATGGATAGGATTTTGCAAGAAGGGTGTTTTGATTATAATCCGAGACCTAAGTATGAAGATGGAACGCCAGCTTATACATTAAGCTGTAATCATGGGATTTGTACTTATGATTTAACTAAAGGGGAATCTCCTCTTATAACTTTAAGACCCATTGCAGTTAAAAGTGGTATTGGTGAAGTACTATGGATTTATCAAGATACATCTAATGATTTAGAAGTGTTAAAAGATAAGTATGGTGTTACTTGGTGGGATTTATGGGATATTGGTAACCGTACCATCGGGGCTGTTTATGGTGAGACAGTGAGAAGAAGAGATTTAATGAAAAAACTTTTGGAAGAATTAAAAAAAGATCCAGATGGTAGAAGACATATTATTTGTTTATGGCAAGTGGATGATTTTAAAGAGCCTCATGGTTTAACGCCTTGTGCATTCCTAACTATTTGGAATATTCGTCATGGTAGGGATGGGCAAGATTATTTAGATATGGAGTTAATTCAACGAAGTAGTGATTTTGATACAGCTGGATGTATCAATCAAGTTCAATATCTTGCTTTAATGATGATGGTAGCAAAACACTTAAATATTAAACCAGGAAGATTTACTTGGTGTTATGATAATATTCAAATATATGACAGACATATTAATCAAACTATTGATATGTTAAATCGTGACCCTATTGATTGTAAACCAAAAATCGTTTTAAATTCTAATATAGATAACTTCTATGATTTCACAGTAGATGATGTTAAAATCGAGGGATATCCTAGAAAACTTATTCAAGAAAAAAATCCTCAATTGAAGTTTCCATTAGGAATTTAGTTTATGGATATTACAATTATAGCTGCAATTGGAGCAAATAGAGAATTAGGATATCAGAATCAGCTTCTATGGCATTTAAAAGGAGATATGAAGTTTTTTAGAGAACATACTATGGGGAAACCTATTGTTATGGGAAGAAAAACATTTGAATCTTTGCCGGGATTATTAAAAGGAAGAGAACATTTTGTTTTAACTCGTCAAAATATTTTGATTAATGGAGTTTCTGTTTTTCAAAATAAAGAAGATTTAATTCAATATTTAAGCAATTATTATCAGGAAATTATGGTTATTGGAGGGGCATCTATTTATAAAGAATTTATTGATTTGGCAAGTACAATGTTATTAACAGAGATTCATGCTAACTCTAAAGCGGATGTTTTCTTTCCAAAGTTTTCATTTCTTGAATGGAATCGTCGTATTTTATCTTCAGTGGTGGATAATAATTTAGCCTTTGATCATGTAGAGTATACTAGAAAGTTAAGCAAATCTTAACTTTTTTGTTTATTTTATTCATTCTGTGACATATTAAAATCGGGAGGATTGATTATGACACAGAAAGAATTATTATATGTAGAAGATGCTGTTCATCATGAACAAAGCATGATGTGTTATTTGAATTTTTGCATTTCGATCGTTGAGGAAGAATCTTTAGTTTCTTTTTTTGAGCATGAACTTAAAAAACATGAAGCTTTAGAACAAAAACTTTTGGATTTATTGGAGGTGAAAAGTCATGAATAATCAAAGTTTGTTTGAACAGTATCTATTAATTTTAAAGAGTAGTTGTGAAGTATATGTTCATGGTACTTTGGAAAGTTCTAATGAGGATGTTCGAAAACTAATAAAGCATGGGCTTGATGAAATTTTAGCACATCAGGATAGAGTTTATCAGAAGATGTGTGAATATGGTTGGTATTGTGTTTCTAATTTGAAAAAAAATGCTATTCAGCAGGTTTATCAATCACTATCTAGTAGCACTCAGTAGAATTGCTACTTCTTTTTTGGTGATAAAAGTACTTTATTTTTTTAGGGTTTCAAGTTATAATATTTATTGTAGAGAGTGTAAGTCATCTACAAGATTAGTACTTAAGAATAGTGAGGAGGTGAAAATAACATGGAAAAAGGAAATAGTAAAATTGTTGCTCTAGTTGCTCTTTTTGTTGCTATTATTGCTTTAGCAGTAGGTTTTGCAACATATTCAGCTACTTTAACGATTGAGCCACATGATGTTACAGTTGGAAGTGATACATTTTCACCCAATGTAAAATATAAAGCTTCCAGTATGTCTTGTACGGATAAGAGTGAGGGGGCTACGGTAGTAAGTGCTGGAACTGTCACCGATACTGCTTGGAGTGGAATTGAACTTTCTCTTGCTAGTGCTGGTGATTATGTAACTTGTACGGCTACTGTTGAAAATAATAGTAATTTTGATGCCTATTTAAGAGAAATTACAACTGCCTCAGCGATTTCTTGTGAATCAAAGGCTGGAAGCGAAAATGCTGCTACTACTGGTATTAATGAAGCTTGTGCCCAAATGGAACTTGTGATTAATCAAGATAGTGCTAGTGCAACTGCTACGAGTGCTGCAGCAGCAAATAATACGAGTGTAAGTGGAGTAAAAATTAACAAAATTAATGGATCAACTCCTGGTGAGAAAACGGTTTCATTTACGATTCGTTATAAAACTGGTGGTACTGTAGAAGCAAATGGTGACTTCTTAGTAAAGGTTCCACAAGTAAATTTAGTTTATAAAACTGAAGATGCAGCTTAATCAAAGTTATATTATTAGACTATGAGTCTTTTAATATACTTTCACAAGACTATTTAAAAAAGGAGAAAAGGAAAATGAAAAGTAATTCTTTAAGATATGTACTGTTGTATTTTTTACTATTTGTTTTTCTTTTGGTAAATAGTTTTGTATCAGGTATATTAAAATATTCTTACGCTGTTGGACTTTTACTTGTATTGTTAGTTCTTTCAAAAATTGTATTCGGATTTGAAAAAGATCATCATCGATATGTCAAAGATATATCTATCAATTTTTTGATTATTCTTATGATTGCTTTTCTGTTGTTCTATTTATGTGGATTGAAAATAGGATTCATGAGAACAGAGATGCATTATTCTTTTTATGGATTGATTCATTTTTTGATTCCATTTAGTATCATTATCCTTTTAAAAGAATTTTTAAGATATCAGTTCATTGCGAAAACTCGTTTTTATCCGTGGCTAATTTTTATTAGTGTTGTTTTCTTTAGTTTGTTTGATATTTTATTGAGGGTTTCTTTTTTAAATCATTATTCAAGGTTTGAACTGTTCTTAGTATTTGCTCTTATTATTCTTCCGTCGATTATTCAAAATATTGTGGCTACTTATATTTGTTTGAAAGTGGGATATAAACCAAATATGATTTGGTTGTTTGTGATTTTGATGTATCGTAGTTTACTTCCTATTGTTCCAAATACGGGAGATTATATTCTCTCTATATTAAGATTATTATTTCCGTTGTTTCTTTTATTTCATGTTTATTCTTTTTTTAAAAAAAGAAATCATGAAGTCCCACATAGGGAAAGTTTAAAGAAACCTTTCATTAGTTTAGGAGTCAGTATTATTTTTGTTGTACTAATTTTGTATTTTACAACAGGATATTTTAGGTATTATGTTGTTGCTATTGCCACAGGAAGTATGACTCCAAATATTAATAAAGGGGATGTGGTTTTATTAGAGCAAAAGGTTGATTATCAGGATATGAAGGTCGGAGATGTTTTGGTGTATCGTTATGACAATAAAGTCATAGTGCATCGACTTATCGATATTATAGAGAATCAAGGACATTATTATTTTTATACTAAAGGAGATGCCAATAATGCCGAAGATCATTATGTTATTTATGAAGATATGTTGATTGGTGTTGTTCGCTTGAAAATACCATATATTGGTTATCCAACTGTATGGTTAAATGAATTAATGTGATAGGAGGTTGCTATTGTGGCAAAGAAAAAAAATAATAACGAAACGAAGAATCATTCTAATCAAGATGTTGTAGTGACTCAGAAACTGGAAACATCACCCGTTAAGAATCGACTTTATTGTGGCTATGGGTGTCGTCTTGGACTTAATACTGTGTCATTTTTAGTGCTATTTGTTTTAGGAATGGTACTTTTAGTCAATTCTATTATGATTGAAGATGAAAAGATTCTTACTTATCATGAAAAGAGTAATGTTGATTATGAGGTATGTTACAAAGATGATGAGTTTTATCATGGAGGTTGTTTTAGTAAAGAGCAAAATATGAAATATATTGCGAATCTTATAGATCAGCTTCATTTAAACTTTACTTATGATTTTAATATTGAAAAAGAGGAAGATGTAGATTTTACTTATGATATTGTTGGTAAACTTGTAATTAGTGATGCTTCTTCTAATAAGATTTATTTTGAAAGGGAATATTCTCTTGTTGCACCTAAGATTGTAGAACTGATTCAAGGAAAGCAAACTTCGATTCAAGAAAAAGTGGATATCCATTATGATGAGTTTAATTCTTTTGCAAATCAGTTTCATAGAACGTATGGTGTCAATAGTGAAAGTAAGCTATATGTTTATATGAATGTTCATAAGAAAAATCGTGAAAACGCTTCTTATCAGATGGATAGTTCGACGCTTACTTATGTGATGATTCCATTATCTCAAAGAGCAATTGATATATCTATTGATTCGAATTATGTAGATACTTCTAGTCATGTAGTTGAAAAAGTCAATGTTGTTTTTGAAAGTGTTTCTATGGCTGTTGTTTCAGGTATTCTTCTTCTTTTGAGTATTGTCTTTATGATTAAGTCCATTCGTTTATTAAAAAAATCTTTTGCCTCTAAGAGTAAATATGATAAATATGTAGAAAAATTACTTCGAGATTATGATCGATTAATTGGAGAAGCTAAGAATTTGATTTCTTTTGAAGATAAGGAAGAAGTGTACTTTACTCGTTTTAGTGAACTTCTTGATGTGCATGATCATTTAAATTTACCAATTATGTATTATAATGTGGCCAATCATGTGAAGTGTTATTTCTATATTGTTACGAATGATATTGTCTATTTATATGTTGTAAAAGCAGTGGATTTTAAATGATTCTTTCCTAGATTGGTGGAAGTAGTATGGTTATCAAAGTGGAAGTGCAAGAATCTATTTTAGAAAATACTTATTTTTATATCGATGAAAAGAGTCATCATGGATTTTTGATTGATCCTGGTGCAGAAGCCAATAAAATTTTGTCATTGATTCAAGAGAATGGATGGGTAATTGAGTCTATTTTGCTGACTCATGGCCATTTTGATCATATTGGGGCTGTTGAGGATATTAGAAAAGTTCTTTCTTGTGAAGTACTTGGATATGAGGGAGGAGATTTATATCTTCTCAATCCTTATTATAATCTTTCTTCTTTTTTTGGAGAGCCTATTATTCTTGAAGGGGTAAAAAAAATTAATGAGAAGAATGAAATCTGTTTAAAAAGTTCTCGAAGTTTTTCTTTAAAAGTTTTACATACTCCTGGTCATACTAAAGATTCATGTGTGTTTTATAATGATAAAGTTGCTTTTGTTGGAGATACTTTATTTAAGGATGGAGTAGGAAATACTTCTTTTCCTCTTGGAGATGAGGCAGAGTTATGGAATTCTATAAAGAATAAAATCTTTTGTTTGCCAGAATCTATTGTGGTTTATCCTGGACATGGAGAGGATACTTTGATAAGTATAGAAAAAAAGCGTTATCAATGATAGAAAAGAGCAAGGCTAAAAAAGCGTCGGTTGAATTCTAATAGGAAGGATACTTCTATTGTTCTTTTTTGTATTTTTAGAATGGGAAAAGGCATTTTGGACTTATTTGTTTGATGAAACGTTGGGATAATTGTCAAATAGTGTGTGTAGATACAAATAAGTGATAATTATTTGTGATAGTCAACGTATATTAAGCGTTGGCTG
>JAFUYX010000034.1 GCA_017476885.1 Bacilli bacterium
AAGAATGAAGATATCATAAGAAATAGACTGAAAATCAAATCTAGAATTAAAAATTCAAGATTTTATAAAAGAATCTTAGAAGAATATTGAAGTTTCTATAACTATTTAAAAGAATTTACAAAAGGAAAAATTTATTACGAGATTGAGAAAACAACAAATGAAATATCAGATCAAATATCTATAGATCTAAAGAAAAGAGGGATGTCTTTTGTAGGGAGTACTATCATTTATTCCTTTTTACAAGCCGTTGGAATCATTAACTCCCATGAGAAGGATTGTGCACAACATCAAAAAGATGATATAATAAAAAAAAGTAGGGATTTGCGATGGAAAAAGCAATCTGGGTGCTAATTGTCTTAGGCATCATGGCAATTCTCTTTATTTGTTATCTAGTGTGGGCACCCAAAGAAAAGAAAAATGAAAATAACCATAGTTCATTGTTAAGTCTAGAGTATATTGCTTCTTCTATGGATGACGAAGTAAAATCAATATTTATGAAAGACGATAAAATGACCATCACTTATAGAGATAAGTCAAAAAAAGAACTTCCTGTAACCGAAGAAGACTATCAAAAAATTGAGGAATTATTTATAAAATACAAAGTCTTAGATTGGAATAAAATGGGAAGAGAAGATTTAGAAATCATTGATGGAGACGATACACAAGTTTTTTTTGAATTGACAAATAATGAAAAGGGACACGTTTCCATTCAAGAATCTAGGAAAGGTGGAGTAGAATTCTTTTATGAGTTAAAAATCTACCTAGATCAAGTTTCAAGAAGAGAATAGAATAAGCAAAAAAGGAGGTTCTATGAAACGAAATTACAGAGGATATCTTTATTTTTACATTCACTTTGTTGTCGAAGTAGTATGTTTCTTTTATTTATCAAGAATAACAAGCAATTCAATGTTTGTTTGGATGATTCCTTTTATATATGATGGACTAGCTTTTGTACCCCAAAGCCTTATTGGTTATATAAGCGATAAGTATCCTAAAATCAATATGGGAATCATTGGAACCCTAATGTTGCTTACTAGTTACATTCTTTTTAGTTTTACCAAAATAAACGATCTTGTGACATTAATTATTCTATGTTTAGGAAATGCTTTCTTGCATATCGAAGGAGCAGAAATAACTCTAAAAAGTGCACAAGGAAGACTTTCTCCATCAGCTATTTTTGTTTCGGGAGGATCATTTGGAGTAGTAATAGGAAGACTCTTAGCCACAACAGGAATTCTACCATGGGTATTGATTATTTTAATCCTTTCAATGCTTCCATTTGTTCTGCTTGCAAGAAGAGATTGGAATAAAAATGCTAGTACCAAAGATTTTAATTACGTCAAAGAAGATTTAAGCAAGCCTCTAGTCATATTCATTGCAGTATTAGTAGTCATCATAAGAGGATACATGGGATATGGAATTCCAACCAGTTGGAATAAAACCGTAATAGAACTAATCATATTTTATTTTACCATGGGAATAGGAAAAGCCTTAGGAGGAATTTTATCCGATTACTTTGGGATTCAAAAGGTCGCGGTATTATCTACACTCCTAGCGATTCCATTCCTCTGTTTTGGAGATAACATCATGATTATTTCTTTAATTGGAGTCATGCTATTTTCTATGACCATGTCCATTACCTTAGCAATACTCGTATCAGTTTTAAAAAGGACTCCAGGGTTAGCCTTTGGATTAACAACGATTGGCTTATTTCTTGGAACAGCACCGATTTTCTTTATAAAAGTAAGCATGGAAATCAACATTGCCATTATTATACTCTTCTCCTGTTTATGTTCACTGGCTTTAAAATATGTATTAAAGGAGGACACTTCATGAAAACAACCGATTATCAATTATATATAAATGAAAATCCAGTTCTATTTTATAGTTTTATCCTGTTCATGATTCTTATCATAGCATCAACAATCTATTTAGTCTATAAGGAGCTAAAAAAGAACAAATGAGACTAGAAGAATTACCCATCATCATGGTAAAGTGTTTACTATGTACAATCATGATAGAAGTAGGTGTATCCTTTCTCCTTAAAGTAAGAGATAAAAAAGATCTCTTAAATATTGTTCTAGTAAACACCCTTACAAATCCAATCGTGGTCTCGTTGCCATTTTTCATACTCCTTAAATTTGGATATGCTTACTATCAAAAGACCTTTTACATCTTAGAAATACTTGCTTTTATAACAGAAGGATTCATCTATAAAAAAGTACTAAAATATAAGAAAATGAATCCATATTTACTATCAATAATACTCAATTTATCCTCCTATTTAATAGGAGAAATCATAAATAAATTATAAGAAGGGAAGTAAAAATGATGAAAAAAATATTAAAAAGTTTAATACTAATATTAGTAATTTGTCCGTTACTTGTCAAAGCCGATATGGGAGCACCACAAGTAAGACAATATGAAATCGTTGTTATAAAAGAAGGAGGAATTGACTATTATCAAGATCCAGATTATCAGAAAGTAGCAGGGCACTTAAATAAAGAAGAGACAGCTAAAGTAGTTATGGAATACAATGATATTACAAACATCGAGATTGAAAATAAGTACTACTATATTAAAAGAGAAGGCGTCATTGCTAAAGAAAGTGAAGTGACCCCATCCTCTAGTGGAGTAAAAAAACAAGTAAAAATAAAGAGTGCTATAGTAAATAATAAAAATGGAGTTGAAGTAAAAAAAGGACCAGCTTCGATGTATGAAATTGTTGGTACTATCCCATATAATACAGAACTTACATGGCAATACTATATAGACAACGAAGGAATGACAGATATTTACATAGAAAAAGATGGCTTAAAAGGATGGGTAAATATTCTTCAAGCACAAGTTCTTATAGAAAATGATAATACATATTTAATTACCAGTGATATCAATACAGAATGCGGTATAATCCCAGCAAATAAAGCTTTACGTGCAACCTATAAAACAGATATGTGGTCTGGAAAAACTTTCTTTAATTATAAAAACTGTACAATTGAAAAAGAAACGCGTGGAACAGAAATCGCCTTCATTCCTGAACAGTTGCCAACGAATAAAACATTTGTGGATACAACCATCTATGAAAACAAAGATTTTTCTGGGAAAGTAATTGCAACAATTCCAAAGAACGAAGAGTTTATTGAGATTGCAAATGCAAGCGACCGGGGAGATAGTTATGCTACCTTATTTATCAAATATCAAGAGTATTATGGTTGGATAAAAGTAGGGGAGGAAGGTTTTGATTCTACAGATAAAAGAGTTTCTTCAGAAGAGGTTATAAAAGAACTAATTCTTGAAGAGAAAGAAGAAGAGACTATTAAAGAAACGCCTACTCAAGAATAAAAAAAAGAAGAACCAAATACAAAAGATACCATTATCGTGGCTGTTATAGCAGGCTTTGGGCTAGCCATTGCTTCTTTAGGCCTTATCATCTTAGTGAACAATAAAAAGAAGAAATAGAAAGAAGAAAACTTTACTTCTTTTTTTATTTAGAGTAAAATAATTTTAGAACTAAGGAGTAGAGTATGAGTAAAGAACGTTTTTATAAGATAGATTTTTTAAGGTTTATTGCCGTAATATCCATTCTTTTCTATCACTTGGGAATATTACCAGGTGGATATCTAGCGGTGTGCACATTTTTTGTGTTAAGTGGATTTTTAACAACCATCTCAGCATTCCAAAAAGAAAACTTTTCTATTAAAGAGTACTACATCAATCGTTTTAAAAAAATTTATATTCCCTTACTAATCGTGGTATTTACAACCATAGGAATATTATCCTTCTTTAAAACAAGTAACTGGATGAACTTAAAACCAGAGACAACCTCAGTCCTTTTTTCCTACAACAACTACTGGCAACTCAGTGCCAACTTAGATTACTTTACAAGACATGTGGCTTCTCCTTTTATGCATCTATGGTACATCTCGATTCTGGTTCAATTTGAACTAGTTTTTCCAATTCTATTTTTAGGATTCAAAAGATTAGGAGATAAATTGCATAAATCCATTCCTTGCCTCTTTTTACTCTTCTTTTCCATCCTTGGAGCAGCATACTTTTATAAACTTTCTCTCACCAAAGATATTATGATGGTATATTATGATACCACATCAAGAATATTCTCACTTTTCTTTGGTATGACCGCGGGATTTGTATACCATTACTATCATAAATTAACCAGCAAAGAAATTGAAAATAACAACACCATTTATCTAATGCATCTCTTATTCTTAATAGTATTATTTATCTTTGTGGATGCCAAAAATGTGTTCTTTGCTCCTTCCATGATAGCAACCACCATTCTGTCCTTTCACATTCTAGGGTATTCTATGTCAAAGAAAGAAACTAAAATAAAAGTGTTTGAGAAAGTTTCCATGATTAGTTATGAAATCTATCTAATTCAATATCCCGTCATCTTTTTCTTCCAAAACATTCCTTTAGAAACGCCAATGAAAGTAGGATGTATTCTGATTACGGTGATGATACTTTCTTTTCTTCTTCACTTTGCCTTAAAGAAAAATGCGGAAAAGAAAAATGTAAAAGTTTTAGTTTTAATCTTATTTCTCATAAGTTCAGCCTATGGAGTATACCATTATGTAGTTGCCAAAGACCATACCGAAGAAATGCAAGAATTAAAAGAGCAACTTAAATTTAATGAAGAGATGCTTTCTCAAAAACAGGCAGAATATGCTTTAAAAACCAAAGAAGAAGAGGATAAATGGAAGGCAGTCTTAGAAAATTTAGACAATGAAGAAGAAAAAATCAAAGATATGGTCAAAAATATGAGAATCACTTTTGTTGGAGATTCGGTCATGTTAGGAGCCATGGATTCTATTTATGAGTTTTTCCCAAATGCGTATGTAGATGCAGCAATTTCGAGAACCGCATGGGTAGCTAATGGAATCTTACAAGGGATTAAAGCAAAAGGAATGCTTGGAGATGCCGTCGTATTTAATCTCGGCGCGAACGGAGATTGTCCACTGTATTGCAAACAAGAAATCTTAAGAACGATTGGAGATAAAAAAGTATTTTTCATCACGGCAACCAATGATCAAGATGTTCACGTGAATGCCACCATGAGAAATTTAAGCAATACCTATAGCAATGTTTACGTGATTGATTGGGAGGGTGCCTCAAAAGGACACAAAGAATACTTTACCGCAGATCAAATTCACCTAGTAGAACAAGGAAAATCAGCCTATACCAAAACCATCTACGATGCCCTATATCAAGTCTATCTAGAAGAGTACCAAACCCATAAAGAAGAACTCATCAAAGAGTATCAAGAAAAAGAGAAGAACAAACTAACTTTCTATGGAAACGATTTACTCTTAAATGCCTATGATTTAATCTCTAAGGAGTACAAAGACGTACGCATGATAATTAATAAAGACTTTAACTTTGAGTCTTTAAAAGAAGAAATTAAGAGTAGTTTAGACAAGAATTTATTAAGTTATAAAATTGTATTCTTATTTGATAGTACGGTAAAACTAACCGAAAATCAATATCAAGAAATCATCGAATTATGCAAAGATAGAACTCTATATTTTGTGTTAACTGCAGAAGTAGAGGAAAAAGAATCTAGTGAAAAAGTACACTGGCTTTTAATGCATGAAAAACTCTATAGTAACAGAGATAATTTAATGTCAGATCAAATACACTTGACGGAACAGGGAAATCAAGAACTTGTAAGTAAAATCAAAGAAGCGTTAGGGGATGATCATAGAAATGACAATTAAATTCGATAAAAGATATGAACTCATCTTTGGCCTTTTATATACCGTAGGAAAAAAGAATCGCCATGATTTTCCATGGATTAAGGAACAAAACAAGAGTTATGAGCAAGAGTTTTACGAGATGGCTCAAAAATTTATTACTCATTCCTTTGAAGAATATATTTTAAATGGAGGGCTAAGCTATTATGAGGGGTGTTGTCAATTAGCGTCAGCCATAAATGACAACTACGAGATAATACCAACTCCAAAAATCAATACGCTTGACCAAAGACAAGAAATAAATATAAAAAGATTATCAGATTGGTTACAAGAGTTTGCAAAAAAATCCCATTATGAAGAGTTTTGGCAAAATCATCAACCATACTATGAGAAGGTAAAAAAAGAATTAGAAGCTTTGCTAAATGAAAAACGCTTGTCTTTTTCAAAAGTGTTCTCAGATTTTTACGGTCAACAAGCCAAACCTATGCAAATCATTTTAACAAACTTTCTATGGGGAAGTTTTGGACTTGAACTGAATAATACTCTAACTTTTGTGGCAGGAATGGATTTATATAAGAATTTTGAATTTAAAGACAGTTTTATTCAAACGCTATTTCACGAGTATTCTCATCCCTATGTAAATCCCCTAGGAAACAAATATTTTTCGACAATAGAAATACCTAATATTCAAGAAGAAACAATTGCAAGTGGATTAAATCAATGCTATTTCAAAAAAGAAACCATTATTAATGAATATGTAGTCAGAGCCGTAGAAATCTATTTAAGTGATAAGTATAACGAAATAAAGGATTTAACAAAGTTTTTAGAGTACCATAAGATGCGTGGCTTCCTTCACATAGAAGAACTTCTCTTCTTATTAAATAACAAAGATAAATATATTACATTTGAACAATTCTACAAATCAGAAATCGTTCCTTACTTTATAAACTTAGAAGAACGATTAGAAAAAGAGTGTGTAAGAAAAAATACAATTTGACAAAATTGAAGAGTAAGGTTATAATACATAACCATATTCATAAGGGGGAAAAAATATGGAGAAAAAAAGATTAAAAAAAGAGTTATTACTTCTTGGCTTAGTAGCTTCGTTAACCGCTACAGGATGCAGTGGGAAAAAAGAAAAAGTGGAACAAGAAAGATTCTCATTTTCAAGAAACATTGAGGATGAAAATGTTTACAGAGATAATCGTTTAGATGTATTATTAAGATTGAAACCCGTAGATAGTCTAAAAAGTCGTGAAGAAAATCTAAGCTGTGATTACTTAATTGATATTCATAATCTGTCTAAAGAAGATATCTATAGAATCTATAAAAATGGAAACTATCTTATTCCTGGATATCAAACATTTGCAACTATAGTGGATGAAAAAACGGTAACAGATGAGATAAAAGCGCAGGATGGAAAGATGGCCTTGACCAAGAGGTCATTTGAAACAGGTAGCATCCTCAACAGTATTATCTATGCAGATGATTTAGCAATGAAGATATTACCAGCTTATGTACATTATTATAGACATGAAGCAGACTGCAAGAAACTATTATCGATGGATGGTAGAGTTTTTTACTACATCACTTCCAAAGCTTTCGCGGGCAAATTGCAAAATCAATATTTTAAAGAATTGGAACCAGGAGAAATGTATGAATGCTCAAGTCTATATGAGTATCAAAGAAATAACGGAAAAGAAGAATTCCTTCTACTTTATAGAAATCAAATTGGCCTTAGTAGCGAAACAGAAATGGTTTCTCAAGCAAACTTTAATAACGCTTCAGAAGTGGTTATTCCTGTTTCAGAAACGATTTATAAAGACAGAGAAGGAACGTATTCCACTTTAGATTTAGAAAATGAACTCAAAAGAACAATGATAAAATAAGAAGAATAATATTAAAATGAATACACGTCTTATAACGAGTAGGTTAGGGACTAGCCCGATTACCCTACACCAACCCATTTTAGTTGGGTGGTAAAGCTAGAACGATAAGATAGAATACTTAAGAACTATCTTAAGTATTTTTTTCTTTTCTAAGACGTTAGAAAGGAGAAAAAATGAAAACACAGTTTATTATTCAAGAAAGTAATAAGAAAAAAAGAGAAGAAATAATTCATTATGTCTTTCAAAATTACAACATGAAAGATTTTCACGGACAAAGTAAAGAGTACATGATTCATAGTTCATTTCCACTAGTTCTTGATATCAAAAACCAATTCTTTTTTGCCTTAGAAAGCATTACTTGTTGTGCTATTGCGGCCCAAAAACATCAAATTATTTCCTTTACAGAATTCTTAAAAAAATGTCAAGAAAGATGAAATTTTTTGGGTTCCATGGTAAAATAAGAATGCAAAAGAAAGAAGGTTAAACATGGAAAGACAAGATTGCGTTTTTTGCAAAATCGTAAAAGGAGAATTACCAAGCAGGAAAGTTTATGAAGATGATAAGATTTTAGGACTCATGGACATTGACCCATTCTGCGATGGACATATATTATTAATTCCAAAACATCATTATACAGACATGATGGATTTACCAGAAGAAATTCTGGCTCATATCAATACTGTAGCAAAAGATATCGTCAAAAAAATGATGGATAAATTTGAAGAACCTGGAATGACCGTAAGTTACAATTATGGAGATAAACAAGTAGTCAAACATTTCCATTTGCATTTACTTCCAAACATTGATAAAAGAGCTGAAAAAGACGTCGAGGAAATGTATCAAAAATATATGAATTAAAAAATAAGTTCGAATATATGAACTTATTTTTTAATCTCCTAATAATAGGATTCCCGTAACTGTCAAAACGCTGCATATCAAAATAACCAAAAGAAAGATGGGAAAAGGGATTTTCCTACTATGAAATTTGGTTTTGATAAGTCAACACATCCTCTCTATAAATATTATAAAATAATACTTAGAAAAAGAAAAGAAAAAAACTTTAGCACTTATACTTGACAAGTGCTAAAAAAAGAGTATAATGAGAATTGTGAAAGGAAATGATAAAATGAAATTAGTACCAAGAAATTATTATGACTTATTTGACAATTTTTTCTTAGATGAAAGGGATGATTTTTCTAGCATGAAATGCGATATTTATGAAAAACATAATAAATATCACATTGATATGGATATTCCAGGATTTAATAAAGAAGACATCAAGATTGAATGCAACAAAGGAAATCTTATTATTTCTGCAGAACATAATCAAGAACATGAAGAAAAAGAGGAAAAGAAATACATCAGACGTGAAAGAAGTTATGGTAAAGTTCAAAGAAGTTTTTACTTAGGAGATATCAACGAAGAGAATATTGAAGCAAACTTTCATAATGGAACTCTTCATATCATCGTTCCTAAAAAAGACGAAAAAGATACGAAAAAATTTATTGAAGTAAAATAAGTAGAAGAGACTTTTAAAATCTCTTCTTTTTTGTTATAATCTTTTTTAAAGAAAGAAGGAAAAAACATGACATTTATAAAAACTCCTGTAAAAGGCATGAGAGATATCACTCCACAAGAAATGGAATTAAGAGAATATGTCTTATCCTTAATGCAAGAAACTTATCAAACTTTTGGCTTTGAACGTATTCAAACTCCGGCAGTAGAGCACATCGAAAATTTAACGAACAAACAAGGGGGAGACAACGAAAAACTGATTTTTAAGATTTTAAAAAGAGGAGAGAAACTCTCAATAGAGGAAACTACAAGTGAAAATGATTTAGTAGATTCAGGATTAAGATATGATTTAACCGTTCCCTTAACAAGGTTTTATGCGAGCAACATGAATAACTTGCCAACGCCTTTTCGAACATTTCAAACAGGGAATGTCTATCGTGCAGATCGGCCTCAAAAAGGAAGATATCGTGAGTTCATGCAGTGTGATTTAGACATGTTTGGAGAAAAAACAAATCTAGCCGAAATCGAACTGATTACAGCAGTCATCACCTTCTTAAAAAAATTAGACTTTAAAGGATTTACTATTAAAATTAACGATCGAAGAATTCTTTTATCCATGATTGAGAAAGTAGGATTCCCTAGTGAGGAAGCCGATTCTATTTTAATATCACTAGATAAACTAGACAAGATAGGATTGTCAGGAGTCAGAGAAGAACTTTTGGAAAACAATCATGAACCAGAAAAAGTCGAAAAATATTTAAGTTTTTTTGAGAAAAAATTAACCATTGATGAGTTCTGCAAACAATTTGAGATGGATGAGAAGATAGTAAAAAACTTAGAAGAAATTATGAATAGTGTATCAGACATCACTGGAGCTACATTAGAATTTGAGCCAACTCTAGTGAGAGGAATGGGATATTATACAGGACCAATTTTTGAAATTCATGTCGAAGACCTATCTTCAGCCATTGGTGGAGGAGGAAGATACGATAAAATGGTCGAAAAATATGCAGGAGTTCCAACTGCTGCATGTGGTTTTTCGATTGGCTTTGAACGATTAATCCTATTATTAAATGAAAGAGGATTTGAAATACCAAGAGAGAGTAAAAAACTAGCCATCATATTAAATCATGAAGATCAAAAAGAAGAAGCTTTAAAATATGCTCAGCAAGAAAGAGAAAAGGGAAGTATTGTTAAAGTAGTCAATCGCAGCAAAAACTTAAAGCATCAAATTGATGTGTTAGAAGAAAGTGGATATACATGGAAAGAATGGTAGAAATTACCAGTCTTTTTTTGTGTAAAAAAAACATCCTAAAGATGAGGTGAAACCGATGAAAAAAAATATTATTATGCTTGGAATCGTCCTAATATCTTTGCTAATCTTAAATATTGAACCTTCTTATGGGGCTTTAGAAGAAAACTCTATTCATCCAAATATATTAAATAAAGATTTGTTAAACTATATTGAAACAAATCATATTACCAATATAGAACAAATCTGTACTCAGGATTTTTGCTCCTACTTAAAAAGTATCAATCTAAAGAAAGCCCTAAAAATCTTTGAACAAGAGTATCAAGAATATATAACAAAAGAAAAAGGCAGTGAAGAAGCGGTTTCTAGAATTCTAAAAGGATTTCCTATTACAGAAATCCTAGTTAAGGAAGTTTGCAACCTTGAGTAACGTTTCTTTTCACCATCTCTTTATCAATATCATTTAAGACGACAAACTTCTTCGTGAGCCATTGAGGCGCAATTAAATCAGATGCAACAGGATCCCCAGTAATTCGATGAATACAGATTTCTGGTTTTAAGTAACACAATTGTTCTACCACAACATCAATATATTCTTCTTTACTCAAAAGAGGAAATTTTTCTTTTTCATAAATCTGAGCTAGTTCAGTATCTTTGACAACAGAAAGCATATGTATCTTAATGCCGTCAATATCTAAATGATTCAAATACTTAACAGTTTCAATCATATCTTCCTTGGTCTCGTAAGGAAGACCATTAATAATATGAACAACAGTGTAAATTCCTCTTTTTTTAAGTTCTTTAATGCACTCTTCAAAGTTTTCTAAAGTGTGCCCTCGTTTAATAAATTGGGTAGTCCCCTCATGCATGGATTGAAGACCAATTTCTACCTGTAAAAATGTTTTTTGATTTAACTCCGATAAATAGTCATAAACATCACTTGAAATCGCATCACTTCTAGTAGCAATAGAAATTCCAACCACATTAGGAATTTTCAAAACACTCTCAAAGTTTTTCTTAAGCAAGGGTAAGGGAGCAAACGTATTTGTTCCCGCCTGAAAATAAGCAATATACTTTGCTAAAGGCCATTTTTTCTCCATGAGGCTTTTTACACTTTCAAACTGTTTCTCTAAATCATCCTTCGGATTCCCAGCAAAATCAGCTGAATCATGAGCACAAAAAATACAACCTTGACCCCTAATTTTATTTGGACATCCAAGTCCCTGATTTAAACTGACCTTAAAAACCTTTTCTCCAAACTTCCGTTTATAAAAATAATTTAAAGTATGATACCTTTTATTATCTAGAGTATAGAAAAACATAAAAATCACCTGTGTAAAGAATTATATCACATCTTGCCATTCCAACCAAAAAATAATATAATGAATATAGAATGGAGTGTTTAGTGTGAACAATAGTCAAGAAAAGATACTAGAGAGTGCAAAAAACGAAGTCATAGACGGAATACTCCGTTTCTTTGGAAAAGATACAATAGGACAAATTGGAGACATGCTTTTAAATGAAATGAAATGGAACAGCGTTTTAAACTTAATACCAGAAAAAGACCTAGGGATAATATTGCAAAAAATACAAGGACAAAGTGAAGAAAACATAACTCAAGATTCCCTAAACTCTATCAAAGGATATCTATTACCAAGAATCATTTCTAAAATTCTTCCGACCAAAGAAAAAAAAGAACATTCAACTTCTTATGAAGATGAGAAAGAAGAGAGCGTTCGAGATGAATATGCCTCTTTCCTACACAAAGGGTTTACAGAATATTTGTCCTTGGAATACGCAAGAAAAAATAATCTATTTTATGACATTCCTAAAAACCATCAAGAAAATTGGAAATTTGCTCAAGAAGTGATTTTGGAAATGAGCAACCTTCCTAAAGAATATTCTAGTCAAATAAATAAAAGTCTATTTATATATAATATCAATCAACTAGAAATGCAATTAAGTAGTCTAGGCTCTAAATCTAATTTTTACAAAGAATTCAAGAGCAGATACCTTTATAAAGAAAAATTACAACAAATTAAAAATCTGATTCAGGAGGATTTTAACGAAGAGGAACAAGGAGAAATCTTAAAAGAAATAAAAAGCCTTAAGACAGGAGAACACGCAATTCTTTACTTAAAAAAAATCTATTTAGAAAAATATAAAGAACAACTTCCATTAGCAGAAGAAAGAATCAAAAAAATAAACGAAGTGTTACGGGAAAATAACACTTCGACATCTCAAAGTAAAACAAATGGGAACACGAGAGTCCTAGCCAAGGCAGGTTCTATCAAAGGGCTATTCATCTTTGTTTTTTCTGTACTTTTTGCACTAGTGCTTGCTTATTTCATAGCAAGATAAAAGGGGTGAAGAGAAAATGAACAATCAAATCGAACCACATTTTAAAGAGAACTATCAAAATGCCAAATCAAAACCTGAAGTGACCTTCCAAGGAGAGAAGTATCGAATTACAGTTCTCACAGAAAGACTAGTTAGATTAGAGTACAATCAAAATGGAACATTTTTTGATGATTTAACAGAACAAGTCATCAATCGGAATTTTGATGTTCCTAAGTTTACTGTTCACCAAGATGATAAATACTTAGAAATTACAACTTCTTATTTTCGCCTACGTTATCAAAAAGAAAAAACATTTGATGGATTAAATATTGAAATAATATTATTAAAAGAAAATGGAGAAGCCGCACCAAACCCATGGAATCCAAAGAGTAGAGAAGTTAGAAATTTCCAAACATCTGGATATGGAATCATCAATTTAGAAAAACCAGACTATCAAAAAGGATTATATTCTATGGATGGATATGTGACCTTAGATGATAGTCAAAGCCTAATTGTGAACACAGATGGGTTTCTAAGTCAAAATACCATTCCAAGAAAAGATATTTATGTTTTAACTTATCGAAGAGATTTTGGACTTTGCTTAAAAGATTATTATAGCTTAACTGGATATCCCCCTTTAATTCCAAGATATGCTCTAGGAATCTGGTGGAATAAAAATGAAATCTATAACTTTGAAGAAATCAATAAACTCGTAAATCAATTTCATAAACATAAAATACCTTTATCTGTTATTTTGCTAGATGAATTTTGGCATTTGAAAGATGCGAGTGACTTAACGAAATATCAAACCGGGTATACCTTCAATAGAAATCTCTTTTCAGACCCAAAATATCTATGTGACTTTCTACATGAAAGAGGGATTGCAATTGGATTAAACATCAATCCAAAAGAAGGTTTTATGCCTCATGAAGACCACTACCAAGAATTAGCAAATTTCTTAGGAATCCAAGATCGAAGAGTAATTCCATTTAATGTTTTTGATAAAACCATTTTGAATGCTTATTTTCAAATATTTTTAAGGCCATTAGAAGAACTTGGAATTGATTTTTATGAACTAAGTTATCAAGATAATTATGAAACTCTACGTGCTCTAAATCAATACCATTTCAAGGAAGCCAATCGTAAAACAGAAAAAAGAGGATTCTTATTAACGAGAAATGCAGGTATTTCAGCTCATCGTTATACAGGTCTTTATTCTGGAGAGACTCTCGTATCTTGGGATACTTTAAAATTTCTTCCATACTTTAACTCTATGGCATCAAACAAAGGACTTTCTTGGTGGAGTCATGATATAGGAGGATACACCAATGGCATGGAAGAAGCCGAACTCTATATGAGATATATCCAACTAGGGTGCTTCTCACCTATATTTAGATTATCTTCTAGAGGAGGAAGATACTATAAAAGAGAACCATGGAAATGGGATATAAAAACATTGACCATTGTCCAAGAATATTGTGAACTAAGACAAAGACTTATACCATATCTCTACTCAGAAGCCTATAGTTATCATAAAGTAGGACTTCCATTAGTACAGCCATTGTATTACAATAATCCAGAAGTTTATGATGAACCCTTATATAAAAATGAATATCAGTTTGGAAAAGAACTACTTGTTGCCCCAATTACACAGAAAAGAAATGAAATTATGAATCGTACCATGGAAAGAATCTTTTTACCAACGGGAGTTTGGTATGATTTCAAAACGGGAAAGAAATTTACAGGAAACAATCGTTACACCGTGTTTTATAAAGACGAAGACTATCCTGTATTTGCACGTTCAGGTGCTATTATTCCACTTGCTAACTTATCAGAAAACCGAAATGATACATCTGCTCCAAATAGTATGGAAATTCATATTTTTCCAGGAAAAAGCAACATCTATGAACTTTATGAAGATGATGGAAAAACCAATCTATATAAACAAGGCTATTATCTAAAAAGTGCAATAGACTACAACTACATGCAAAATAACTATACCGTAATTATAAGACCCATTGAAGGGAAAAGTGGTATAGTTCCAGAGATTAGAGATTATACCATCCGTTTTAGAAACTGTCGAAAAGCAGATCAAGTGATAGTTCACTTAGACCAAGATATCATTCCTTCAGAGTCTTATATCGAAGACAATGATTTTATTGTTGAAGTCAAAAATGTTAAAACGACAGCTCAATTAACAGTCAATTGCAAAGGAAAAGACATTGAGATTGATGCCATTCGTGTCATCAATGAAGACATAGATTCCATCATTTCTGATTTGCAAATTAAAACCGCTTTAAAAGAGATGCTTTCTAATATTGTTTTTTCAGACATGGATTATACAAGAAAGAGAATCGAAATCAAAAAACTAAAGAATGTTGGTTTAGACTCCGGTACCATCAAACAGTTTATTAAACTACTAGAGTATGTATCAGAAATATAAGTCTAAACTTGTATTTCGCTAAAGGATATAGCATAAAGAAATTGTGAAGAGCACGAATACCTAAGAAATAGTGCTTACCACTTTGGGTAAAACACCTTAATTCAGATTGGAATTAAGGTGCTTTTTTCTTGAAATCAAAAAGCGAATATGATACTATTTGAATATAGAAAAGATAGAAAAGAGTAGGATGTAAAAATGAATAATCAAAAGAAATTAACAATAGGCCTTATAGTAGCCTTAATAGCCTTAGTATCAGGTATTTCCTATGCTTACTTTACAGCCACCTTCCAAAATCTAGGAGAAAGAGAAACCAGTATTACCCTAGCAGAGATGGGAAGTTTAAAACTAACCTCTACAGAAGCAACTTATACCAGTGGAAATCAATACCCAGGGGACATGGCAATACAGAAGTTTACAGTAGAACCAGTTTCGAAAGGTTCTGGAGTTTATGAACTAGACTTGACAGGAGTGATTGATGAATCGATATTTGGAACAGATGTCGAAATAGAGCTTTATAAATCCATCGATAATACCGAAGTAACTGTAAC
>JAFUYX010000035.1 GCA_017476885.1 Bacilli bacterium
AATTTGATGATATTCCTCTAACATGGAATTCATCTTTGCTTCAATTCCTCCTGCAATTTTATTTAAATGGAATATTCTTAATAATTTTACTACGATTTTGACTAAAAACTTCATGATTTTAGGAGAATAGATCATGGTTAGAAACATGAGTACCACTAATATGGTGGTCACATATCCAAGGATGGTTGTAAATTTAAATAGATTTCCTTGAGAAAATAGCACATCCCTTTTCATAATAAAGCAAATGGTTCCAAGAACTACAATGGTACTCATGTATAGTACTGTTGTAAATAAAATCAAAACTCCTGATATTTGTACTGGAATTCCATCTTTGTGCATTTCTACCATTTCTACTGGTTGTCCTCCAAGCGAAGATGGTGTAATACCTGAAAAATAAAATTCGGTTAGTTTATATCCAAAGGCTTGATACCAAGTAATCTTTTTTCCAAATTTTTTACACATTCTTTTATTAAATATTGCTGTAAAAAACAGATATAATAGTACAAAGCCAAAAGCAAGCATGAGATACTTTGGATCACAGATGGTAATGGCATGCACTAAATCTTGATAGGGATAATCTTTTAAAACAAAGGTATATGTTAGTATAAATAATACAAAAAACAAGATTAATGACAGTATATAATTTTTCTTCTTCACGATGAATCACCTTACTCCACTATTGTAGCATAGTTTGTAGAATTTGTCTTTAAAGATATCAGATATTTTACACTTAAAAAGTATCGAAGCCTAATCGATACTTTCATCTTTTAATAATTCTTCTAGTTTTTTCTTTTCTTCTGCAAGTTTTTGTCTATCTAACTCCACTATTTTTTCTGGAGCTTTTTTCACGTAATTTTCATTTGCTAGTAATTTTTCTCTTCTTTCAATTGAAGCTTTTAACACTTGAATCTGATTTTCTTTTAAAACCTTATCGGCTTCTGTTTCAACTCGTTCGAAGAAAATCGTTGCTTTAATGTATTTTGAAAACACTTTATATGCTTTCATTCCTAGAGGTTGTTTCACGATATTTCCATCCAGTTTCAACATTTTTACGATGATGTTGTTATCATCTTCGGTATCAAACATCACTTTTAATTCTTTACTCATGTTATTTTCTGCCTTGATATTTCTAAAACGTCTAACAAATTCAATGGCATCATCAACGGCTTCTTCTTCTTTTTCAAAAATATATTTTTTAACCTGTTTTGGATAAGAACAAGTCATTAAACAGGCTTCTTCTTTGATAGGCATGTGAGAGTAAATCTCTTCTGTAACAAATGGCATGAATGGTTGTAACATTTTTAGAACAGAGGTTAAAACATAACATAATGTTGATTTTGTTGACTCTTGGTCCAAAGAATATTTGGCAATTTCAATGTAATAGTCACAGAAATAATTCCATGTAAATTCATAGATAGTAGAGGCTGCATTATTAAACTGGTACTTATCCATAAATTTCTTTACTTCGTGAATTGTTTTCTCTAGTTTTGTTAAAATCCATTTATCTTCATTTTTTAAATAGTCTAAAGATATTTTTTGCAGTCCTTGGATATTTGTTAAAACAAACCTTGAGGCATTCCATAGTTTATTTATGAAGTTCCAAGCTGCTTTAATTTTCTCTTCATCAAATCTCATATCGGTTCCTGGGGCTACATCGCTTGCTAAATAATATCTTAATGCATCTGCTCCATAGGAATCAATCATATCAAAAGGATCGATTCCATTTCCTAAGGATTTAGAAAACTTTCTTCCTAATTTATCACGAATTAGCCCATGGATTAAAACATCTTCAAAAGGTCTTTGTCCAAGTAATTTTTCTCCTTGGAAAGTCATTCTATTGACCCAGAATGGAATAATGTCATACCCAGTTACAAGACATTGATTTGGGTAATATTTTTCTAAAAGTTTCGTATTATCTGGCCATCCTAGGGTTGCAAAAGGCCACAAAGCACTGGAGAACCAAGTGTCTAGTACATCTTCATCTTGAACCCATCCATCCCCTTTTGGCGCTTCCATTCCAACATAGACTTCATCTTCTTTATACCAAGCTGGAATTCGATGTCCCCACCAAAGTTGTCTAGAGATACACCAATCATAAGTAATCTCCATCCAATGATTCATGGTTTTTTCATATCTTGATGGAACAAAGTTTACTTTCTTCTTTTTGTCTTTTTGAACTTCTAGAACATGATCTGCTAATGGTCTCATACGCACAAACCATTGCTTTTTAATCATAGGTTCTACCATCACACCAGTTCTTTCACTATGTCCTACTTCATGCTTTAATGGTTCGATTTGTAGAAGTAAGCCTTGTTCTTCTAAGTCTTTTACTAGTTTTTCACGGCATGCCTCTCGACTCATTCCTTGATAGATTCCAGCATTTTCATTCATGGTTCCATCGTCGTTTAAGACTACGATTCTTTCAAGTTGATGTCGATTTCCTACTTCAAAGTCATTGGGATCATGAGCTGGAGTGATTTTTACAACCCCAGTCCCTTTTTCCATATCAGCATGTTCATCGGTTATAACTGGAATTGGTTTATTTACAATTGGTAAGATGACATTTTTTCCAACAAATTTTTGATATCTTTTATCATTTTCATTTACTGCGACCGCAGTATCTCCAAACAAAGTTTCAGGTCTCGTTGTTGCTACATCTAAATATTCATCACTATCTTCTAGTTTATATTTTAAGTGATAGAAAGCCCCTTCGACTTCTTTATAGATTACTTCTTCATTGGATAAGGCGGTTTTGGCTTCTGGATCCCAGTTGATGATTTTTTCTCCACGGTAAATCAGTCCTTCGTTATAATAGTCTACAAACACTTTGCGAACTGCTTTGGATAGTCCTTCATCTAGGGTAAATCTTTCTTTAGAATAATCTAGAGCAATTCCTAGTTTGGCCCATTGTTCTCGGATAATATCTCCATGTTCTTTTGTCCAATCCCAGCAAGCCTCTAAAAACTTTTCTCTTCCATATTCGTATTTATTGATTCCTTTGTCTTTTAACCTTTTGACAACTTTGGCTTCGGTGGCAATGGCTGCATGATCCATTCCAGGTAACCATAAACAATCATACCCTTCCATTTTTTTATATCGAATGATAATATCTTGTAATGTCACATTCCAAGCATGTCCAAGATGTAGAACCCCTGTTACATTTGGTGGTGGAAGCACAATACAAAATGGCTTTTTGCTACTTTCTTCCTCACATTTAAACAAATTCTTTTTTAACCAAGTTTCATACTTTCCATTCTCTACTTCTTCATGATTGTATTTTTTATCTAATTCTTTCATAATTTCATTCCTTTCTTATGTGCATTTTCTATTATTGTAAAGAGTTTATCATAACTCTTTTTTTCTTCTAAATCTTCTCCAAAAGCATAGAAGCGATTATCTACTAAAGAATACCCTATAATCTTATCTTTACAATTGGCATATTTCATTTGCAGCAAGTCTAGTTGCGTGTCGTTTAATATATCGGGTAAAAATATTAAAGAATACCCTTCTATGTCATAGATGACTACTCCTTTTTCTTGTCTAACAAGAGAACAAGCATAAGGGGAAGCAATCATAGAAACGGACGGTTTGTTTTCCCTATTGATTTGTTGTTCTTCTTGTTCATACATAGGCTTTATTTCTATCCCTATTTTTTTCATCATTTTTAGAAGCACTTCTTCATGGGTTTCACTTCTTTTTGCTTCCCTTAAATATTTTGGCTCTTCCATCATCATTTGGTCTTGCAAAATCATGCACACTCGCACACCAGGTTTCATATTCACTTCTCCTCTCAAATAAAAAAGATGATACTTAAAGGAGTCTTTTATGACGGTACCATCCTAATATTTTACTTTTCTTTGATAACGCAGTATCCTGCGAATTAAGACTCCCTTGCAACCTTCTAAAACATCTGTTCTTTGCTTTCACCACATGCAAAGTCTCTTCTATAACTTTTGTTTTATACTCCTCAAGTTCTTCGCCTTACATAATATATTTTATCAAAATTCTTCAAAAAAGCAAGTAGGAATCAATATTTGTTTTTTCATCGATCTATTTGCTTATTGCAATTCTAGTTTTTACGATACATTAATTGCATTTTGGAGATTTTCATTAATATAGATTTCGATTCTTTTTCCGTTCATCGTTGTTCGAATTTTATCTTTTTCATCGATTAAAATCTTCTCTCCTAATACGTTTTGTGTCTCTATATCCATGATATAGAAAAATCCTTCTTCATCATAACAATTTAAGTATTTTCCAATGTAAGATAATTTCTTAAAATCTTGTTGGAGAAGATCTTCTCCTTTGTAATTGACTAAATGGTAGACTCCATCACTGGCTGTAATCAAATTCTCTTTTTGGAAACTTACGATTTGACCATTCATAGGAGTAGTTAATGAAGCATTACTTCGAGATATTAAACTCCATGTTTCTCCCTGTTGAACAATAAAGGTGTCTGATATGATTTTTCCTTCTTCGTTCTTATTATTTGGAAGGCCAATAAAATCATATTGGAACGGAATTACTGGATTCATTTGATTGGTCAGTTGAATAACTCCAAATTTATGTTCTGTATTTTCTACGATATATAGAGAATCTTCAATTCCAATACCATAGTTCTTAACACTACTAAATGGTAAGGATTTGCTTGCCATTTGCTTTTCAATGTCATATAAGAAATAGGTTGGATTCTCCGTTTCATTTTGATCCCTTAGAAATACCATGCTTTGAAGTGGAAGGGTTAATTCTGCATCTGTTGGTTCGTAAGAATCAATCAAGTACTTTGCATCATCATAGGACCCCGTTGCATATCCACACTTTGTAGTTTCACAGGTATATGTTCCTAGTAAAGTTCCATTTTCTGTATAAAACCATAATTTTCCTTGATAAAAGAATTCGTGATTCGGATTGGCTAATGATTCACTTTCTTTAGGAACTACAATTTTTGAATACACAGAGAAGATTCCCATTGGAAACAAGACAACGAAGAGGAGGATGATAATGATTTTAGCAATATTTTGCTCTTTACGATTCGTCATTTGTTGTTCCTCCATTGTTTTGATTATCTGTTTTGGGTTCCTCTGGTTGTTTTGGCTCTTCCTCTTCTCCTTTTAAAGATATGATTGTCTTAGAACCATAGGTGTTATTAGACTGTCCAATTTCCACTGTGACAGAATCTTTTTGGAATGTCATTTTAAATGCTTTTGTTCCATCTCCGGTGTAATTCGTTAGATTTAATTTTAATCTTTCATCTCTCTCTTTGGTTATCAATTTATTTTGATAATCATAAATCATGACATAGCCATTTAAAACAGCAGCATAATACTCGTCATATAGTTCAATATAATTGTAAGCATTGTCAGAGACTGGACGTTCAAAGGAATGAACAAAATACATGTCATCTTTTGTCGTTTTTACATAGTTTTTATGATAATCCACGATTGGACTAGATTTTTCATTAAAGTTTTCTATGCTTTGTCCTTTGGATGTGACAAGGGCGTATTTGCCATTTTCTTCTACAACATAGTAATCTCCTAATTTTTTGATGCTATCGTATTTAAAGTCAATCACAGAAGATACTCCTTCACTTGTAATTTTAGCTACTCCGTATTTGTTCGATGAATTGGACTGAGCTATAAATGGCACTTCACTAGCGGATATAAAGGTGATTTCATTGACTTCGGTGTAACTAGAAGTATCAATGGTTTTATAGGTTGCTATTTTGCTTCCTTTTGCTAAGTCATATAAGATATTTGCTTCTCCATCTTTAATGAATGCATATTTTTCTCCAAAGATTGGAATCCATCCTGTTTTCGAAGATAAGTCTCTTTCTTTACTATTTCCTCTTGTTTCTCTTAAGAAAGATTCACTGGCAATTCGACAATTTTCTAGTGTCTTCGTCGAAGTTTCAATGTTGTTTTTATGTTCACAAGTATAACGTCCGATTACATCTTTTTTCTCTTCATTTTTATATATATAGAGAGTTCCATCAAAATAATTTAAGAACGCTAGTGTTTTAGATAATTCTCCTTCTAGTAAATTAATAGTTCTTGTTTCTTCGTTTTCCTCATCATAAATTGTTATATTCAATACTTTTTCTACTACAGATGCCTCAAAGGAACGTTCAAGTTTGGAAAGTTTTTTTCGCTTATAGGTTTCTTTTACTTGATAAGAATCATTTTTTAATTTCACTCCATCCATTATCATTGGATGATTTTCATCGTCATAGACATATAGAGTTTTATCATCGACGGCTATGATATAGTTTTGTAAAACACGAATATAGTCTCTTGGGGTATCATGAAGTTCCTTGGCATTGTAATCATAAACATGATATTTTTTGTCTTCACTGACTGTTACGATGTGTTTGTCATCTGATGCGACAATTCTATTTGGAATGGCTTTTGATAGTATCTTATTTGCTACATCGGCAATATAGGAATGACTATTTTTCATCACGGCAACTTTACTTACTTTATCTTGATTTGGTAATATGCCTAGTTCATCATATTCACTTGGAATAATATCTTTGATTTCTTCTGATTCTATCTTTTTTAGTCCCCAATGACTTTCGTCATCTTTAAAGGCAACGTATCCCTCTTTATAATTTTTTATTCCATATACGGTCGTTACTTTCTTATTCTCTTTCATATCATATAAAATGATATCTTTATCCGATTCATTTTTATGGTCAATGATAAATACATAACGATTTTCATAGATAGGACTTGAGAATACGATTTTGTTTCCATCTTCATCTAGTTTTATTGGTTCATCAAAATGATCCTCTTCTAAAGATGACACCTTACATCTTTCTTGATCTTTGTTTTCACATTCGTAGGTTCCTATTTCATTATCCCCATCTAAGAATATGAGTGTTCCATTTTCATAACGATAGTTTTCTCCACTCAAAATGACATCAGGAAGTTTTGACGTTTCCTCTTCTGTTGCTTTTTTAGGAATGAGGAAAATGATTCCAACTATGATTAAAATCAGTAGTAATACAATGCCAACAATCACTATGATTTTTTTCTTTTTAGGAAGATTCTTCCATTTATTTCCTATATTTTTAATGAAAGATTTTTTTGATTCTTCTTTTTCTAGTTCTTCTTTTTTCTCTACCTCAGTTTTGAAAATTAAACTAGCATCATGCATTCCAGCATCGAATTCTTCTAGATCACTCTTATCAATTTGGTTATCATCTAAAGATGGTTCTAAATTTTCTAGTGCACTTCTTGATAAGGCTTCTAAATCTGGAACTTCTTTTGTAGTATTCTTTTCTTTTTCATCCATATATGACACTCTCCTAATCTATTTTATTATATCAATCTTTTTTGTTTTTTACAACGTCATTTTCTTTTTATTTGTATCTTGAGCCATAGGCTTGATAGGATGGCTAGAATGGTCGGAATGAGTAAGTAGGCAAATTGATCTTTCACTGTGGTTACAAGAAAGAAATTGCTAAAACTTGGAAAACTAGTATATTTTGTAGCAACTTCTATGATGAAAAGAACGATGAGAGTAAGGATGCTCGCTCCTAGGTAGGAATGGATTTTCCTTACGCAAATCAAACTTGTATTGACATGGATTACGCTATAGATTGTAGATGCAATTACAAACATGAGATAATACATTAATAGATAGATTAAAACATTTCCATTCCAGGGTTCATTTATGACTCGATAATCATTGGATACAAATCCACAGAGAAATAAGATCATGGTAAATAGTAATGGAATTAGAACCACCGGAATATAGGCATAAGGATATACATTTTGAGCAAACTCACTCCCCTCTATTTCATGGGTTGTTTTTTTCTTCTTTTTTAAGTAGGCACATGGCATGAACAAACTTAGAAACGTTAGAGTTAACGTAAATAAAATGGGGCTAGGCAAAAAATCCTCTTGAATTTTAGAAAACAATTCATAGATATTCAAATCGTCTCTTTTTTGGCTTGCCCATACGCTGCAATTGTCCATTTCTATTATCCCTAAATTTTCTATATTCTCACAGGGAATTTCTTTTAACACAGTTGAATTCTGATAAGAATGGATGTTTTTCATTGTTATACTAAGTCCTACAAGCAAAAATAGGACTGCAACTATAGTGCAGGCTAAATAATATCTTTTCTCATATACTTTCATACTTTTCACTCTCTTTTTTATCATATCAAAATCAATCCCATTGTTCAATAACCCCATTTTTTCTTTTTTTATTTGACGTAAAGAATCTGGTTCTATAATTTCTAGTGTGAAGTAAATTTTTGGAAATTTACGATAAACATTGGAGAAAAGAGGCATTTTTTTGATTAAATTTTTTAATCGCATTTTTTGCCTCTTTTTTAGTCTTTTTTTGAAGTCATTAAAAATTGACAATGGAGTAAAAAATCATTTTCTGAATTTTTTAAGAATGAAGTAATTTTTGTATTTATTTTTTCTTTGTTCCTCCGCTTAAAGTTTTATTAAATACATACAATATTCTTGCTCTAAGCAATTTAAAACTTTTATATCCAAATCCAACTCTTTTAATAACTTTAATCTTGTTATTTGTTCCTTCTGTAAATCCATTACTATATCTTTCATCTATAAATGAATTTACTATATATTCTTTCCATCTTGATATTGTTCCAGCTGCTTCTATAAATTCTGGAATATTAGATATAATACACTTGCTTATCCATTTTTCAATTTGAACTTCAGCATCTTCATATGTTGCATGATTTACAATGTCTAAAAAATCTTCTTTTAAATAATATCCTTCTTTTAGTTCATTAGATATTGTAAATATTTCATGCAATATATCTATAGGTAAAACATCTACCATGTGTCCATTTTTATATCTTTGTGTATAGATCCACCAATCTATTTCATTTCCATATTTTCGTAATAGACTTACATTCTTTTTATTTTTAAGCAGTTTATATTCCTTACTTTTCTCTCCATATTTATGTTGAAGTCTTATTCTAATTTCATCTAGTGCATCCATGATATATCTGATATAATGAAATCGGTCAACAATATATTTTGCTTTAGGAAACATTATTTTGGTGACCAGTAAATACGGTTCGTACATATCTGATATGACGAACTCTACAGAATGCCTATTTTTACAATACGTAAAGTATTGTAATAGGTATTCTTTTTTTCTATTAGGTAATATATCCAATACTTTTTTATGGACTGGATCATTTAATATAAAGGCATATTTTCCTTCTTCTGTATCTGCTTTAAACTCATCAAATGATATAACTCTTGGTAAATTAATTATATGCTCTGGCATTGTAGACTCTATCTCTAGCATTTCTTTTTCCACTGTGTATATTGATACTCTATTTTTATCTGCTATAAATTTTAATGATAGGTTATAATTTAATAAATCCTTTCTAATTTGTATTTTTACTTTATTTGATATGCTTCCTTTGCAAGTATTAATACTTAATTTCTCTGTAAATATTTTATTACATGCATAACAACGATATCGCTTCTTATGTATAATTAAATCAACCTTAGAACCACATGCATCAATATAAACACTTCTTATTGGCTTTAACTTACCATGTACTGAACTTGTAAATTTATGACATACAGGACACCTAACTTTTTTACTTTTATTTTCAATTTCAAGTTCAATAATTCCTTCAATTTTTTGAGTAACATTTAATATCTTAACTTCTTTCTTATTTAAACCAACTAACAAATAATAATCTTTCATTTTTTACCACCTTTTTTTCCTTCTTCCATTATTATTTATTACAAGTTTATCACAAAAAAAGGGGATGTTTTTCACATCCCTACTTCACACCAGAAATTATTGCTTTTCCCATTTAACTTCACACTAAAAATTATAGTTTTTTAATTTTTAGCATTCAATTTTAATGATTTTTACTTCACACTAGAAATCATTGAACCTGAGTTTACACACTAGATTCTATATTTTTATTGGGGTGCCTCATGCAATGGTCGTACCTTTCTCATTCTGCACTCAAAGTGAATGGGTCACTTGGTGTCCCATCCCCTGAAATTGAGATAGAGGGTATCAGAAACAAGGCCGGCTGAACAGAAAATTCATTGTTTGCACTACCGACGTAGACATACCCGTCTGAATACACGGAAAACAAACTGCAAGCATAGGAGGAATCCGCACGCGGCGACATTGTCCATTGAAAAGTTGAGGTTTTATATAACCAATCATTGCTATTACAATTATTGGTATTATAATTATAAAGATTGGTATTTGAAAGGCAGTTTTCTCTTACTTCTCCTCCTACAGCGTACCCATAGTCACTTGGTGACATGAGTCCTACATATCCTTCCCAGGTTGTTGTTCTATTGACACTGTCATTGCAATATTTCCCTGAAGTACAGATTTTTCCGTTGTTATTACTTCTTTCTAATTGATAGAATGGGTTTGCTTTGATATTATTATACGTATAGGTTGTTCCATCATTACTTCCTATGTTCCATGTATGTTTATCTATCATTGTTTTAGCACTTTCTGTAAGTCCTGTACTGCTAAAATCACAGGTGGTATAGGCATTCTTTTCATTATTATAACAATTTCCAGCCCCTCTATTCCAGTACAAACTATTATTTACTAATGATGATTCACTCTCTAAATCACATATCGTACTCCTTGTAGAACTATCATATCGGCAATTATTATATAAAGAATCCATATTATTATCATAGCCTGGGTTTAATAGTTTCATTAAATCTGCCCCTGTGTACTCTTCTGAATCTCCCCATTGATTGATTCCGTATCCATTGTTTACAGACGATGCTGATGTATCCCATGAATAATCTCCTATGGATTCATTTCTGATGAGTTTAATTTGATTATCAAAGACTCCAATGATTCTCCAGCCAGCTTCTTCTCCATTAAATGTGACATAATTACAAGGATTAGATC
>JAFUYX010000036.1 GCA_017476885.1 Bacilli bacterium
AATTTTTTTACTTGAGCATCTGTAAATAATATTTTAGACATAATTATCACCAACTTTCATATATTATACAACAAGACATAATAAAAACCTATAAAGTAGGTCTCTCTTTTTTTAAGAGTCCACTTTATAGGTTACATTTTAGGTCTTACTGTCTCTAAATTTGAAATACCAAGAAAAACGCCAGTGAAAGTCCCCATAATAAATAAAATCAATAAAAACAAAACAAGCCTTCTATGACGTAAAAGATAATTCTGAATTGCTTTCATAGAATATCACCTTATTAACTATATTTACAAAATCCAAATTTTATGATACATTGATATAGAAAAAGAGAGGTATGTAAAATATGAACAAAAAAACAAGAAAAATAGTAACCTGGATTACTTTATTTGTCATGGTAGCAGGAATCGCAGCCACCATCGTGGGATACGCAATTCAAGGATAAGAATTGCTTTTTTTATGCCAAAAATTACCACGTTAAGAATTCGATTCTAGGCTATACTAACTATGGTGAAGCATATGAAGAAAAAATGTATTACATTATTATCCATCCTAGTCCTCTTCTCTCCTACTCTAGCAAGTGCCTATTCTTCTAAAATTATCTTAGGAGGAGATAACGTGGGAATCCACATCAATATGAAAGGAATTCTTGTGATAGGAATGTATAAAGTCAATGGAAAATATCTAGAATCGGTTCCTCAAATCAAAGAAGGAGATCTCATCATAAAAGTTGAAGAGAAAGAAGTATCCACCATTGACGAATTAACATCAAACATTGAGCAAAATATCAAAAATAACGAAATTAATATCACCGTAATCCGAAACAATATTTTTATCCCTATCAAAATGTCTTTAGAGAAAGAAAATAATATTTACAAAACAGGATTATATGTCAAAGACTCCATTACAGGAATTGGGACATTAACTTATATTGATCCTGAATCCAATATCTATGGTGCTTTAGGACATGAAGTACTGGAGTCCTCTACAGAATCTATGGTAGAAGTAAAAACCGGATCTATTTTTGAAAGTTCCATTACCTCTATAACGAAAAGTAGAGATGGTGTTGCAGGAGAGAAAAACGCCACATTTAATACTCAAAAAATATATGGAAATATCTTAGAAAACACAAATCATGGAATCTTTGGAAAGTATCAAAACCAAAAGCAAAATCACACCATAGAGGTAGCAAACCAAGACGAAGTTAAAACTGGAGAAGCAATCATCTATACCGTTTTAAAAGGAAACGAAAAAAAAGCATATAAAATCAATATTATTTCTATTTCAAAGAATCATGATACGAAAAACATCACATTCGAAATAACAGACCCTACTCTCTTACAAAAAACAGGAGGAATCGTTCAAGGGATGAGTGGATCCCCAATTGTCCAAAACAATAAAATCATTGGAGCCGTCACTCACGTCATTGTAGAAAATCCCATCAAAGGATATGGAATATTTATTACTACTATGCTCGAAAACGGAGACAAAGTAAAAGTTCAAGAATAAACTCTTGAACTTCTTTTTTTGTAAAGATAATGTATAAGGATTAGAAATACTTCCATTACCACTGATGATCTCAACGTTAGATTTCTCAAAACTCAAATTATTTACTTTCATTTTCTTCAACCCTTGCCATAAAAAAATGGTATCACAAATAAAAAAAATGCAAAAAGTTCTTACACTTTTCACATTTAATATTGTTTCCCAACATAAAGCCTAGTAGTTGCTTTTTTACCACAGACAATACAATTACCACGTGCTTCTTCATTCTCTATGATACAACGGCTCTTTAAACCGGTCTCTTCTTTGATTTGATTTTCACAAGAAGTGTCACCACACCAATTAATCTTATAAAAGCCATTCTTTTCCTTGGAAGATTCTTTTAACTCTTCATAGGTACCTGCTTCATAAATCATTGAATCTCTTCTTTTTAAGGCCCTATCATACATATCTTGCTGAATTACTGGCAATAATTTTTCAATTTCAGAAACTGCGTTCTCTAAAGAAACTGTAATCTTTTCTAAAGTATCTCTTCGAACTAAAGTCACAGAATCGTTTTCTAAATCTCTTGAACCTAACTCAACTCGAATAGGAATCCCTTTGACCTCAGCATCCGCAAACTTAAATCCAGGAGATTTCTTAGAATCATCAATAATAGAAGTGATAGAATCTGGTAATTCTTTTTGAAGTTCTCTCACTTTATTTAATACTTTTTCATCTGTACCAATTGGAATAAACACAACCTTGGTAGGTGCGATATTAGGTGGCAAAACAAGTCCATGATTATCTCCATGCGTCATGATAATAGCTCCGATCATCCGAGTAGTAACCCCCCAACTAGTTTGATATGGAGTCTTAAGTTCATTATTCTCATCTAAAAATTGAATTTTAAAGGCTTTAGCAAAGTGATCTCCAAAGAAATGACTCGTTCCATTTTGCAATGCTACTCCATCATACATCATCGCTTCAAGAGTATAGGTTTCTTCAGCTCCAGCAAATTTTTCTTTCTCCGTTTTTCTACCTACAATCACAGGAAGAGCTAACACATTTCTTTGAAAATCTTCATAGACATGGAGCATTTTTAAAGTTTCTTCTCTTGCCTCTTCCTTAGTTGCATGCATCGTATGTCCTTCTTGCCATAAAATCTCTCTACTTCTTAAGAAAGGTCTAGTTGTTTTTTCCCACCGAACAATTGTACACCACTGATTATATAATTTAGGTAAATCCCGGTACGATTTGATAATGCTCTTATAATGATCACAGAAAAGAACTTCACTCGTAGGTCGTACACACATTCTTTCTTCTAACTCTTCTTTTCCTCCATGGGTAACCCACGCCACCTCAGGAGCAAACCCTTCCACATGTTCTTTTTCTACATTTAATAAAGATTCTGGAATAAACATCGGCATTTGAACATTTTGATGTCCTGTCTTTTTAAACTCTTGATCTAAAATAGATTGCATATTCTCCCAAATGGCATATCCATAAGGCCTGATAACCATACTACCTTTCATGCTCGTATAAGAAACTAAATCCGCTTCCCTTACAACATCGGTATACCATTGTCCAAAATCAACATCTCGATCCGTAATTTTAGTTACCAATTTACTCATTTTCTTCACTCTCACTTGCTTCAAAATCTTCTAAAGTCCCTTGTTCAGATAAGATTTTATTGACTTGAGCAGTAGCCTTATCCAGTTTTTCTTGAGCACTTTTCACTAGATTCATAGCATCCGTATATTTATTAATCGCATCTTCTAATGGGATACTACCACTCTCTAACTCTTTAATGATATTTTCTAATTCTTTTAATGATTCTTCAAATGGAATCTCTTTCATTCAAATCTCTCCTTTACTTCTACTTTTAATTTCCCTTTGGATAAAATCACTTCTAATTCATCCTTTTCTTTTACTTCTGTATAATCTTTTACCACATGTTTCTCTTTTCGAATCACCGAGTAACCCTTATCCAAAATATTTAATGGATTCAAAAGTTTTACGGTTTGAATTTGATAAGCCAAATCTTGTTGTTTTTTACTTAATATTTGATGTATTTCTTTATTTAACAAAATCTCTTCACTTCTAAGGTACTGTTCTTTTTCCTTAAAAGCCCCAAGAGGATTCTTTAAAATTGAATGACTCTTGAATAGCAACAACTCTTGCCACTTCGCTTTCATCACATTTTTCATTGCTATTTGAAGTGATGTTGTAAACGTATCTAACTTTTGTATTTTAATTTCATACAAAGTCATCGGATTTTTTAGTATATAATTGTCTTGATATTTCTTTAATCGGTGTTTTGCTGACTCCAAAATCGAATTTAGAGCACTTGCTAGTTGCACCCTTTCTTTTTGAAAAATGGTTTTCACTTCTTCTAGTGTCGGAACGGCAATTTCAGCGGCCCCCGTTGGAGTCGGTGCCCTTAAGTCTGCTACAAAATCCGCAATCGTAAAATCGACTTCATGGCCAACAGCACTAATGGTTGGAATTTTACAGTTGTAGATGGCTCTAGCAACGATTTCTTCATTAAATGCCCATAAGTCTTCAATCGAACCTCCACCACGGCCAATAATTAAAACATCTAAATCATATTCTCCCGCAAGTTCAATTTTTCTTACAATGTCTGGTGCTGCCGAAGCACCTTGTACTAGAGCTGGAAACAAAATAACTTGAGCAAGAGGAAACCTTCTTCGAATGGTACTAGTAATATCTTTAATCGCGGCTCCCGTTGGAGCTGTAACAACTCCAATTTTCATTGGAAACCTAGGAATTGGCTTCTTTCTCTCTTTATCAAATAGCCCTTCTGCAAGCAACTTTTTCTTTAATTTTTCATATTCAATATATAAATTTCCAAGTCCATCTTGTTCCATGGATTCAATATAGATTTGATAATTTCCACCTGATGGATAAACACTGACTCGTCCTGTTACCAAAACGTTCATCCCATCTTTTGGAACAAAATTCAATTTAGATGCTGAGGTACGAAACATAATAGCCGAAATCCTAGATTCTTCATCTTTTAAAGTCAAATATAAATGACCTGAGGAATGATGTTTAAAATTACT
>JAFUYX010000001.1 GCA_017476885.1 Bacilli bacterium
CAATCCTTGAAGAAAGAAAAAAAGGATTGTTTAAAGATTTTATTGATTTTGTTTGTAGATGCTACCAAAAAAGTATAAATAAGAAAACGTTAGAATTCTTAATTCATGCAGGATGTTTCGATAGTTTTGCAATCAATCATAGAACTCTAATAGAAAATATAGATGCCATCATCAACTATGCAACTTTAACCAACGGGATGGAGGGAATGCTTACTTTAAGACCAGTCATGGAAGAGTATCCTGATTTAAGTAAAGAGATGAAAGAAAAAGAAGAACTAGATGCTTTTGGCTTCTACTTGAGTAATCATCCATCCAGTGCTTATCAAGGAAAACAATATTTAAAACTGAATAGCATTGCCTCTTCTTATAATCGGTATGTAAAATGTGTGGTTCTAATTGATTCAATTAGAGAAATACAAACCAAAGAGGGAAAACCAATGGCTTTTGTTCACGTAAGTGATGAGACAGGAGAAACAACTCTAGTCGCGTTTCCTAGTACCATGGATTTGATAAGAAAAATCAGAATAGGAGATTTCGTTTTAACCACAGGAAGAGTGGCGAGAAGAATGGCAGATTATCAAATCAATATCCAAAATATTCAAAAAATAGAGAGAAAAGAAAATCAGAAAGGAGTATAAAAATGGCAGAAGATTTAGTCCGTTTTTTAGATAGTATTTCCTATTCAGGAGATAGAGATATCTTAAAAGATACAGAGATAGAAAAAGTCTTATTACACAAAAAAGAGGGGACTTATGAAGTCATTTTAAATAGTTTAGAACTTTTGCCTTTAAAGGTTGTAGAACAATTAAATGACCTAGCAGAGAAAGGAATTCATCAAAAAGAGAAGTGTTTTATTACCTATAAATATCAAAATGAGAATGAAAATAGAAAAGACTATGTCATGATGTGTTTAAAAAAATATCAAGAAGAAAAACCATCTTTAAGTGCAATTCTAAATCAAGAATTATCCATTGAAGACCATTTACTGACCATTGAAGTAGTCAATCAAGCAGAAGAAGAAACTTTAAAAAAAGTATTCAAAACCCTGGAAAAAGATTTGAAGAGTTATGGAATCAAAGGGTTAGAATTTGTAACGATTTTAAATGAAGAGAAAAGAAAGAATGTAGTCGATGAAATCAATGCCGAGAAAGCCAGTGCCAAACTAGAAAAGAAAGAAAAAAAGATTGAAGGTAAGATTATTCTTGGGAAAGAGATTGAAGGAGAGACTACAGCCATTAATAACATCATGGGAGACACAAGAGGGGTTATATTTGAAGCCTATATCTTTGGAATAGATACTTTAGAAAGAGAAAACATCAATATTATTACCTTAAAAATATCGGATAACACCAATTCCATGCTTGCTAAGATATTTAAAAAAGACAAGAGTGAATATAAAGCCATCATGGCAACTTTAAAAGCTGGAGATTGGTATAAATTTCAAGGAAATGTAGAATTTGACAACTTCTCTAAAGATTTAGTACTCACCATTCGAAATCTAGAAAAAACAGAGTCAAAGAATTCTTCTAGAGTGGATGATGCTGAAATTCCAAGAGTGGAGTTACATACTCATACGATGATGAGTGCGATGGATGGAGTGATTGATGCTTCTTCTTTAGTCAAAAAAATTGCTAAAATGGGCATGAAAGCCATTGCCATAACAGATCACAACTGTGTTCAATCATTTCCAGATATGTTCCATGGTGTCGAAGCCATCAACAAAGGAAAAGAAGGAAAAGATCGATTCAAAGTGTTATATGGAGCCGAGATGAACATCGTCAATAACGACGTGGATTTAATCTTTCATCCCAAAACTTACAACTTACTAGAAGATACCTTTGTGGTCTTTGATACTGAAACAACAGGATTTTATGCAGGATCTGACCAAATGATTGAAATTGGAGCGGTCAAAATTAAAAATGGGGAGATTCTAGACCGGTTTGATGAATTAATTGATCCCCATCGTCCTCTTCCAAGAAAGATTACCGAATTAACTTTCATCACCGATGAGATGTTACAAGGAAAAGACAACGAAGAGAATGTAACGAGGCGCTTCTTAGATTGGTGTGGAGATCTTCCTATGGTTGCCCATAATGCGAAATTTGATATTTCATTCATGAAAGCCGCTTGTAATAAATACAATTTGGGAGAATTTAAAACTTGCGTAGTAGATACCATGAGTCTAGCCAGACTCTTGCATCCAGAATGGCCAAATCATAAACTACAAACCTTAACTAAAAAATTAGATATTGAATGGGATGAAGAGAAACACCACAGAGCCGATTACGATGCGGAAGGTACGGCCATCGCTTTTTATAAGATGTGTAAATCTTTTAATGACCAGAATATTTCTACTACCGATGATTTACTAGAAAATATTGATATGGAAGGATTAGTTCGATTCTCATTTCCGTTCCACGCGACGATGATAGCCAAAAACCGGACAGGCTTAAAAAATTTATTTAAGATTATATCGATTGCGAATACCAAATACTTATATAAAAATGAACAGCCAAAGATTCCTCGCAATGAAGTTGAAAATCTAAGAGAAGGACTTTTGATTGGTTCGGGTTGTATCCATGGAGAAATATTTGATAAAGCATCCGGTAAAGAAGATGAAGAACTTGTTAATATGATGTCGTTTTACGACTATATCGAGGTTCAACCGATTTCTGCGTTCTCCCACTTAATTGGTCCAAATCAGAAATTTGCAAGCGTCTATGCAGCAGAAGAATACCTAAAAAGAATCATTCGAGTTGCAAAAGAAGCAGGAAAACCAGTGGTGGCTACAAGCGATGCCCACAACTTAAACCCGGAAGACAAGATTTATCGGGATATCATTATCAATCAGAAATTCAATGGTAAACTTCATCCTTTAAATAGAAGAGGAATGGAAACCCCAAATCAGTATTTGAAAACAACCAGTGAAATGCTAGAAGATTTCTCATTTCTAACACCAGAAGAGGCTTATGAAATAGTGGTTGAAAACACCAATAAAATAGCGGACCAAGTTGAAGAGATTGAGGTAATCATTGATACCAAAGGAATTCCTTTTGCACCTGTCATCGAAAACTCTAAAATTACTGTTACCAATATGGTCTATGATAAAGCACGGGAATGGTATGGAGAGCCTCTTCCATATCATATTGAAGAGCGAATTGCCCTAGAGTTATATGGAGCTCCTCTAATTGATGCCGTCAAGAAAAACGCAGGAAAAGAGGAAAGTGAGATTTACAAACGCCTTCATGAGACGATTTTGAAAGGTCCAGATGCAGTCAAAGAAGAAATTTATTTGAGTTTAAAAAATGATAATCCGGATAATCTAAGTGAAGAGGAACTTATGTCATCCGCAGAAAAGAAAATGACCGCGATTATTGGAGCAAACTTCGACGTTATTTACTTAATTGCTCAAAAACTGGTAAAACATAGTAATGATGAAGGATTCTTAGTCGGGTCAAGAGGTTCAGTAGGTTCTTCATTCGTGGCAAACCTCATGGGAATTACCGAGGTGAATTCCCTAGCACCTCACTATAGATGTGAGAAATGTAAGAAAAGTTTCTTTGAAGATGAGAAAGGGGAACCTTTAGGAAACACCTATAAATGTGGTTTTGACTTACCAGATCGAAAATGTCCAGACTGTAATATTTCCATGCATAAAGATGGACATGATATTCCATTCCAAACATTCCTTGGATTCAACGCAGACAAAGTACCTGATATTGACTTAAACTTCTCTGATTTAAACCAAGCCAGTGCCCATGAATATACCAAGGTCTTATTTGGAGTCGATAGTGTCTACCGCGCTGGAACCATTGGTACCGTAGCGGAAAAAACAGCTTATGGTTATGTCAAAGGATATTGTGAAGAGAAAAACATCATCATGAGGAATATCGAAATAGAAAGACTTGCTCAAGGTTGTACAGGGGTCAAAAGAACTACAGGACAACATCCAGGAGGAATCGTTGTTATTCCAGGATACATGGAAGTCTTTGATTTCACACCATTCCAATTCCCAGCAGAAGACCCAAGTAGTGTATGGAGAACGACTCACTTTGATTACCACGCCATTGATCAAGATGTCCTAAAACTAGATATCTTAGGACATACCGATCCGACCCAATTAAGAATGATTCAAGACTTAACTGGAGACGATATCACTAAAGTTCCTCTAGATGATAAAGCAACAATGTCGATATTTACTTCTACTAAGGCCTTAGGAGTCACCAAAGAAGAGATTATGTGTGATACAGGAACCCTAGGAGTCCCTGAGTTTGGAACACCATTTACAATCTCTTTAGTCAAAGACACAAAACCAACAACATTTGCCGAACTCATCAAAATATCAGGACTTTCTCATGGAACGGATGTATGGCTTGGAAATGCTCAAGAACTCATTCAAAAAAATGTTGTGCCATTCTCTAAAGTCATTGGATGTCGTGATGACATCATGGTAGAACTGATGTATGGAGGACTAGAACCATTTAAAGCGTTCAAAATCATGGAATTTGTGCGTAAAGGAAAAGCCAGCAAAGACCCAGAAACATGGGCCGGATTTGTCGAAACCATGAAGAAAGCAAACATTCCAGATTGGTTCATCAATTCTTGTGCAAAAATCAAATACATGTTTCCTAAAGCTCATGCAGCTGCCTATGTGACCAGTGCTTATCGAATTGCTTGGTACAAAGTTCATAAACCACTTGTATATTACACCACCTATTTTTCAACAAGATTTCAAGACTTTGATATCGATGTCATGTGTAAAGGATACGATGCTATTAAAGCCAAAATGTTAGAAATTCAAAGCAAAGGATACGATGCTACGAACAAAGAATCGTCTCTACTTGAAACACTAAAACTTGCTCTAGAAGCAACAGCAAGAGGATTTAAATTCAAAACCATTAACCTAGAAAAGAGTGATGGAAGCAACTTCATCATGGATGAAAGTGATAACTCTATGATTATGCCTTTTAGAGCCTTAGATGGACTAGGAGATTCCGTTGCAGCCAAGATCATTGAAGAAAGAAATCAAAAACCTTTCTATAGTATCGAAGACTTCTCAAACAGAGGAAAAGTAAATCAAACAACGGTAGATAAAATGAGAGCCATGGGAGTATTTGGCAACTTACCAGAGACTAGTCAATTGAGTTTATTTTAACTATCGATTCAATAAGGTATAATGCCAGCAAAAAAAATTTTGAAACACCTAATCTAGAAGAGTAGGTGTTCATTTTTTTATGAGTCCTGATGTTCTAGTTCTACTAGAAGAGCAATTTAATACTCCAGGCTGATTTCATTCACTCAAGACGATGGTAGAACAAAGACAAACATCTGACGATGAAATGAACTTTAATGCCATAATCACCTACACCCATTTTTTGCTTGCACTAAAGAAATTACTATGCTAAAATACTAATAGCATTTTAAGTGAGGAGGGTATACTATGGCTAAAAATGAAAATAGATCATTTCTTGGTTTAAAGTGTTCTCGTTGTGGAAAACAAATACGTCCAACAATTAAAAATAAAAAGAATACTCCAGATAAATTGGAAATGAATAAATATTGTCCTAATTGTCATCAAGTAACAGTATTTAAAGAAACTAAATTAGGAAAATAATAAAGGAGGGTACGTATGAATATTAATGATATTAAAAACGGAATGACCATTATATTAGATGGGAACCTATGTCAAATTGTGGAATTTCAACATGTAAAACCTGGTAAGGGATCCGCTTTTGTTCGAATGAAAACAAGAAATCTAAGAACCGGTGCTATTGTTGAAAACTCTTACAATACTAATATTAAAATTGAAAGAGCTAGAATTGATAGAATGCCTATGCAATTCTTATACACCAATGGAGATAATTATGTGTTTATGAATACAGAAACCTATGATCAAATCGAAGTTCCTGGTTCTAAATTAGAAAATGAAAAGAAATTCTTAAAAGAAGGATTAGAAATTCAACTTGAATATTATGAAGGAGAACTTTTAGGAGTTAATCTTCCTGAGAAA
>JAFUYX010000037.1 GCA_017476885.1 Bacilli bacterium
CACCAGAGGATTACCTTTATCAAACAGACGGCATCATCATGACATACTCTACAACAAGAAAAGACTTAACAACTCTCAACCTAGAAACTAAAGAAGAAGATTTTCTAAATTCTTTTTGTGTTATATATGCTTGGGGTACCTTAGGAATCCTATTATACCTAGCGAAAAAAAAGGTATGTAAAAACAGTATACACAACGAGCTTACAAAGTGGGAACCAGATTTAAAGCCAATAAGCAAAAATGAACGAAATGAAATGAGAAAAAGATTAGAACTAGAAAAACAAAATCTAGAACTCATTACATCAAATAATAATAGCATGTATCCATGCAAATTAAGAAAGGTACAAAAAAGATGAAGAATATAGACTACACACAAATCAAGGAAAATGATGAATTTCATAGACTCAAACCAATAGTTCTCCAAGAATTATTAGTTAAAGTTCAAAACTATTTATTAGAATATAGAAATCCTCTTAGTTTGCCATATGACATTAAATTTCAAATAGCAATTCAACACGATCATCGTGATGAACAAGAAGTAGAAGTGAATCATAACTGGAATTCAAAAAGGATTTGGGACGAACCTACTCACTACGCATTAATATCACCCATATCAGGGAATACACCCGGATTTTGGAACGAATTACAACAAAGTTGCAAAAACTTAAAGAAAAAATATACCCGTGCCAAGCCATATTCAGATGGACGTATAAAAATAGGTGCTAGTGTATTAGACAACAATATGGAAGTATGGAGGATATTTTTAAAGTTATATTCCCTATATGAACATGTATTATACAGATTTGGATACGGAGAAAGTATTAATGCTAGAAAAGATATCTTAAAAAGAGCTACTCCTATCGCTGAATGGATTTATATAAACCTTCAATATATTAATCAAGCACAGAATCTTGAAGAATTAGAAAGTCTTCTTCATAAATTAAAAAACACTTCCGTTGATTTCAATAAAGTTAGTCTTGATTTCCCAAGAATATCCTTTCTGCAAAATCACTTAGAATTTAACAGTCCAAATGGAACATTCGAAGAAGTAATCTGGCAAAACAATATCAATGCGTATGCCAAAATGCTTGATTCTGCAAGAAATAACGTTATCAACGAAAAATTCTTAGATTACAAGCTTAAAAGAAAACCAATTCCTTATTTTTTATATGATAGCATTCATCTGCAAGATGCTTTAGAATTTGTAGATTTAGTTTTTGATAACAACTTAGACAAAATCTACTTTTTAAAACAATATCTAAAAGACTATAAAGAAGCCTTTGGGATGGAAAAAACTATTCAAGCGCCATCATTCATAAAAAAAAGAGGATTAACCTATGGAAAAAGATAAGTTACACCCAAAAACGTCAAAAACTAAAATATAGATTAGAAAATCGATGGAAAATCAATCAACGCATATACAAAATTAGTAATAGCCGCCTCTAAAGAAACAATGGATGAAGATTTTCTAGATTCTAAATTAAAAACAGATCTTTCCTCTTTCCAAAATCAACCTTACGATTATGACCTCATCAAACTACAAAAAGCATTGGAATTTGCAGATTTAGTATTTGATAATAATCTCGATATAGTTTATTTTTTAAGACAGTACTTTAAAGATTTTGAGGACACTTACCAAAAAGAAATCTTTATTAAATCAAAAAATTTTGTAAGAAAACTTCAACCAAAAAAGCCTACTAGTCTATAAAGACTACTAGGCTTTTTCTTTGCGATTTAAATCCTTTTCCATCAATTTCTTCATTTTAATAAAATGATGATTCACGCCAGACTTACCAATCTTATATCCCGTCTCTAAAGTAATAATACTAGCAAGTTCACTAAAACTACTTTCAGGATATTTTTCTCGATATTGTAAAACAATCAAAGAATGTTCGTCTAACAAATCCACCAAATGATTTTCTCTCAAATAAGAAATCACTTTTAATTGCTCTAATCCAGTTCTAGTACTCTTCTCTTGATTAGCAATATCGCAGTTATTAAGTCGATTCACCATATTCTTATGATCCCTATAAATCCTTATATCTTCAAAATAAAATAAACAATTAGGAGTTTCAAACATTCGTATCATATCACTAATATCTTCAGAGTTCTTTAAATACACCATCCATTTTTCACTTCTTCGTGTCATTTTAGAATCAAACTTCATTTCATGCAATAAAGAATCAAAAAAAGTAGCTTCTTTCTTCAAATCAAACACATACTCTAAATGATAACCACTCGTGGAAGGATCATTTATAGAACCACTCATTAAGAAAGCCCCACGAACAAACGCCACCATCTCTTCAGGATCAGAAAAAAACTCTCGTTTCATAGGATCTAAAACATGAAGTACACTTAATATCTCCGTAGCATTTTTCAACTCTAAAAGATAAATTTGTTTCATTCGAAATCTCCTTTGATTCCGAACAGTAATATGACAAGTCACATTAAAACAACTCTTCAGATTTTTATAAACTCGACGTGCGACAAAAGCATTCTCAAAGCGAAAAGAGATACCATCATCTCTAATATCAGCCCCATACCGAATCATAGCAGATAGTTCACTTAACATCGCAACTCGACTGATATCTAAAGAACAAATTTCATTTTTCAACTTTCCAGTAAACGTCATCTCGCATCACCAAGAGTATTATATAAAAAAAAAGAGAAAAGCACAAATGCTTTTCTAACCTCGATACATATCAGTCCTAGAATAAAATCTCCAACCATAAGTATTTGGAAATCCAGGAGGAACAATCACATCATATTGAGGACTACTATGATATTTATCCCAGTTTCCTTTTGCAACACCAAAGTGTAAATGAGCACCAGTAGTACAACTATCATATCCTCCATGAGAGGTAGATGTAGAATACCCTCCTACCCAACCAATCACCGTATCTTGAGTAACGACATCCCCAACTTTAACATTAAAGTTTAAAAGATGATAATAATAAGTTAAATAGGATTGTCCATTAACATTCACATCAATGAAGAGCATATTACCACCACATCGAGTTCTAGGAACCGTTGCCGCAACAACACCAGCTGCAGCAGCATAAACTGGAGTCCCTTCAAATGGTGAGGAACCAGAAATATCTAAGGCATTATGATAACTTCCCCATCTAGCTCCAACTTGACTTAAAACAACACCATAATTTAAAGGCTTTAACCAACCATCATTAATAATACTATTTTGATACTTAGGTTCTATACAATCTACATTGACAATCGCACTATCCCCTTTATCAGGAGCCCATTTTTTACAACGTTCCACCGCATCATCAAGTCTTGCCTTTGTTGCTTTCACTTGATCATCAATACTTAAAGCATACTTATCATAATTAGCTACATCAGCAACTCGAGCCGCAATAACAGCCGCATACTCCTTTGATTGTCTTTCCAACGTTGCTTTCTTAACCTCTAAATCTTTCTTTAACTCTTCATTTCTTTTGACTTCTTCTTGCAAATCAGTCACTGTCTTTTTAATATAATCAGAGATTTGTTCAAGAGCCGCAATTCTCGTTACTAAATCAGTAATAGTAGTAGCTCCAGAAACATATTCCACATAGGCATTCTCGCCTTCCATTTGTTGCAAATAACGAAACACCTTCGAAGCTCTCTCTTGCAATTCAGCAATTTTCGCATTACTCTCATTAATTTTTTCCTGAGCCTCTTCCATATCCTCTTCAGCTTTAGAAATATCTGCTTCAGCCTGAGCAATTGCTCTTCGATTCGCTTCTATCTCTGCTTTTGCTTCCTCACTCTTCCGATCATTCTCAGCCTTTTCATTTAACTTGGATTGATAAGCATTTTTTAAATCTCCAAGAGTTGCTTGTGATTCTGCATGCGCCAAAGGAAGAAAACTACAGAAAAGAGTTACAACAAAAATAATTCCATATCTCTTTTTCATATCTTCAAATACTTTCTAACCGCTCTCCAAGAACCAAACATTCCGACCACAGATCCAATGATCACCAAGAAAGCGGAAACCCAAAATACAAGTGGGAATGGAGTAGCTAGTGTAATAATTTTCGTAGAAATATAGCCGCCAGTTTGATCATATAAAAACACATATCCATAGATACTTAAGACAACAGGAATGATACTTCCTAATATTCCTAAAATAAAACCTTCAAATACAAAAGGAATTTTAATGGCTGTATTAGAAGCACCAACAAGTCGCATAATTTCAATTTCCGTTTTTCTTGAAAAAATAGTTAATTTAATCGTATTTCCAATCAAGAATGCAGTAACTAAAACCAAAGCCCCTACAATACCAATCGCTCCATAACTTAAAACATCAAAAATACTAATAATATTTTCAACCATTCCTTCTCCATAACGAGCACTTTCCACATATTCGTATTTCTTTAACTTTTCAGCAACTTCATTCAAATCCTTGACATCTTGAACTTTTACAATTAAAGAATCGAGTAAAGGGTTCACCCCTAAATCATCAATTAGAGCAAATTCCTCTGAAGACTTCTTCATTTCTGCCTTCCATTCTTCTTTTGTTTTTAATTTTGCACTTTCAATTTTAGGATTTGTTTTCATATCATTTTGAATCTCTTCTTCTTGCTTTTCCGTAACGTCCCCTTTAAAATAAACCACAATCGTAAGTTCACTTTCTAAATTCGTTGTTACTTGTCTTACGTTATACGTTAAAAATAAAGAAATAGCAACAAGTATTAATGTAATCGTTGTACACACAATAGAGGCCATCGATAAAGAAAAATTACGAAATACACTTTTAAATGAATCCCGAATACTTCTCTTAAGAATTCTTAACGCTTTCATGTACCTTATAACTTCCTTTCTGATCGTCTCTAGCTAAGACTCCATCTTCAATCACAAGAACTCTCTTTTTCATACGATTTACAAGTTCTTTATCATGAGTAGCCATAATAATCGTAGTTCCAAGTTCTTTATTAATTTTATCGAGTAAAGCCACAATTTCCTTACTCGTTTCAGGGTCTAAATTTCCCGTTGGCTCATCACAGATTAATAACTTAGGATCATTGACTAAAGCTCTAGCAATACTCACTCTTTGTTGTTCTCCTCCAGATAACTGACTTGGTAAATTTCTAGTCTTTTCTTTTAATCCTACTGCTTCAATCGCTCTTAATACCTTCGGACGTATCTCACTATTAGGAAGTCCCAAAGTCTCTAGAGCAAATGCAACATTTTCATAAACCGTTAACTTGGGTAGCAACTTGAAATCTTGAAACACAACACCTAGTTTTCTTCGAAGTTTATAGACTTTGGAATTACGCAATTTAGCAACATCAATTCCACCGACAATCACTTTCCCTTTGGTTGGTTTCTCTTCTCGATACAACATTTTAATAAACGTTGACTTTCCACTTCCCGTAGAACCAATCACAAACACAAATTCCCCTTTATCAATCGATACACTTAAATCAGCAACAGCAGTAGTACCGTTTTTATATATTTTATAAGCATATTCAACTTTAATCAGTCTCATGACTTCACCTCATCTTATCCTTATAACACACTATTATTTTACAATATTTTCAATAAATAGTAAAGAAAATAAAAAAGACTCCTTTAAAGTCTTAATTTATTGTTAATATAAAGCGTGATAATCTTTAATATATTTCATTGAATTACTCAACCATTGTCAACTATATCAAAGAATTCTTTTGTTTCACTCCACCAGTAACTTCATAGCAATCATTAATGACAAAAAAGGCAGAAGGATCAATTTTTAATATCATTTCTTTAAATAAATAATAATCTTTGTTAGGTACCACACACATAAGAACTTCTCCTTTTTCTAAAGAAAATCCTCCTTTTGTTTCAAGAATAGTGACACCAGCATGCAAATCTTCAATAATAAATTTCTTTACAAGTTTCATCTTCTTCGTATGAATAAAAAACAATTTAGAATCAGAGATACCAATGATAATCTTATCCATAATCGTAGTATAAAGTAAAAGAACAATCACCGAATAAATAAACTGATTAAATCCAAATACAAAAGCTCCTAAAAAAAGGACAATAGCCTGAACTACAACTGTCGCAGTCCCCCGAGAAACCTTACAATAACGATGAACAATCTTCACTAAAATATCAGAACCGCCAGTATCAAAACCAACCTTATAAACAATTCCATAAGCAATTCCATGAACAATACCAGCAATTAAAATCGCAACAAGAATATTCTCAGCTGAAATAAATTCGGAAGCCAAACTAGCAAGAGGCGCGGTTAAAGTAACAAAAAAAGGGTAAAGCAAACTTCCAATCATGGAAATCAACGTCTCTTTAAAACCTAAGAATAAAAAACTAAGAATCAGTAAAACAAAAGCAGAACCATACAAAAACAACTGAGGATTCCAACCCCAAAGTTTTTCAAATACCAAAGATAGACCCGTCGTCCCCCCAACCACAAAATGATTTGGAGCTAACATAATATTATAATTAAAAGCCATGATAAAAGACCCTAGAATAACAAGAAGAATTTTTTTATAAAAGCCTTCCATTAAAACATCTTCTTTAATCTCTTGAAAGTTCATAAGTCTCAATCCTCTCTATAGAAATTATAATCTTTTTTACACATAAAATCAACGGAAAAAGAATAGGATAAAAAGAGGTGAAAAAATGAACGGAACTTTATATGATGAACCTACATTTCCAAGTGCAAAACAAGAAGAAGAAAAAATACCCGTCAAAACTCAAGAAAAAGAAATCATCGATTCCTATTTTGGAAAAGTGATAAAAATATACAGCAACAAAAACGAATGGATAGGAACTTATAAAGGAAGAAACACTGAGTACTATACTTTAGAAAATCCCTATAATAAAGTAAAGTATCTGATAAACAAAGACAGCATCGATTGTATAGAACTAATAGAAAGCTAAAACCACTTAGATACTCTAGATTTTTATTTCAAGTTTTGATAAAATAGAAATAAGAATGGAGAGAATAAAAATGGAACCAATACTAATCATCATAATCATCCTAGCCCTACTAACATTAGGATACATTACCATCTATAACAAAATTCAAGATTACGTAACCAAAATTGAAACAGCGGAA
>JAFUYX010000038.1 GCA_017476885.1 Bacilli bacterium
CCCAGGCATGGTACTTTTCCCAGCTTCTTTAATAAGTCCACGAGCAAGAAGTTTCCTTAAAGTATAATCCGAAGATAATCCTCGAAGTTCATCAATCTCAACCCTAGTAATAGGCTCATTATAAGCAATAATTGCTAAAACTTCTAAAGCCGCAGGAGACAATGTCTGATTACTCTCTTTCGTAACAAGTTTTTGATAATAAGATCGATGTTCTTCTTTCGTTGTTAATTTAAAAGACTCCCCTAAAAATCGAATTCTAAGTCCCCTCTCTTCATTTTCATAAGAACTTTTTAATTGCAAAAGCAATTCTTTAGCCTCTTCCATTTTAATCTCTAAAATACCACAAATCTCATCTAAAGTAAGTCCCTCATCTCCCTCAACAAACAATAATCCTTCTAATATACCTAATTTATTCATGTGCGACTACCTCCACAACTAAATTTTCAAAATTTCTTTCTTGAATAAGAGTAATTTCCCTTTGTCTACACATTTCTAAGATTGCTAAGAAAGTAGCAACAAGATAAGGCTTATTTCCATATTCAAAAAGTTCAATAAAATCACAACGAGTTCGTATTTTTAAAATATTTCGAATATAAATTTCTCTATCCAAAACATTAATTTCTCTTCTCGTTATTCGAGTTTCAACAGGTTGTTTTCCCTTCAATCTTTTTTCCACACTAAGTAGCGCTCTCATCAAATCTTCTCCAGTAAGATTTGATTCATTAAATAATTCTTCAGGAGTCACATACTCCTTTAGATTTTCAGGAAGTTTCGTATAGATTTGACCTCGTTTCTCTTCCAACTTTTTAAGACTATCACAAATGCTCTTATATTTCTCATATTCAATAATCTTTTCTCTTAAATCCTCTTCACTAACAATATCATATTCTTCCGTAGATTCCTCATCAATAGTCTTGCCAATCAACATCTTACTCTTTAAATGCACTAATGAAGAAGCCATATACAAAAAATCAGCACCAATATTAATGTTTAAATTTTGCATATCCTCAATATAACTTAAATACTCTTCTATAATCTGACTCATATTAATTTCATAAATATCCATCTTTGTTTCTTTCACAAGATGTAATAATAAATCAAGAGGGCCTTCAAAATTTTCGATGTGTATCTTATAATCCATATCATCACCTTCTAAAAGTCTAAATCAATTATACAAATAACCCTGCTATTTGGCAAGAGCGAGAAATAAAAAAACTGCGTATTGCAGTTTTACTTACAACTATAATTCTGTGCCTGCATTTCAAAAGAAATGACTTTTGCATCAGTATTTAAAAGATAGTAATAAGGTTCTTTCAAATAGGTTTTACGATTACTCTCACTTAAAGCCCCTAAATCAGACTCCAAAACAAACTCAAACCCGCTTACAATAGGAGTCAAAGAAACCTCTAAACCTTTAATACTTTCCATAGAATCAGAAAGTGTTGTATACTGTTCTAATATAGTTTCATAATTCTCACTAGAATTTGCTATCATTACCCTATTTTCAAAACGTTTCAATTCATATTTATTTTTATTTAATTCAAAATAATAAGTAATAACATGAGTTTGATTACTACATTCTAAATATGGAATTTTATCATTATTAGTTCGAAGATTCACAGCGGGATATTCATTCTCATCAATTTCTTTAATAGCAATTTTAGATACCATGCCAATCTTTGTCACATTAGATATTTCATACTCTTGGGAAATACTAGAATCCATGTTTTGAACAATCAGTTTCGTTCTTCCTAGTAACTCTTCACTCTGAGAATAGTATTCAATATAATAAGAATGAGTTTGAAAATAACTAGCAGAACCAGTATGATTTGTAAGAACAAAAGAAATGGTTCCCGGAGTAGAATTGACAACGAATTCGTTAAAAGTATACCCCTCAACTTCAATTGCCAATCCTTCCTTCACTTCATATAATTGATTTAAATCAGCAGATGGATCTTCATCAGAACCAGGATTTGGATTTTCTGGTTCTACTGTACTAGGAACGTAAGGAATAGGAGCATTATTAACAGGATTTAACAATTCCATAATCTGAGGTAAAAAGAAGATTCCTACAACAAAAACAACAAGAATCAAAATGGTAATAATAATACCACTTTCTTTTTGTTTCATACTACCTAAATTAGTAGGCATTAACTCTGTTTTATTAAGAACAATGGGCTCTTTTTTCTTTGCCATAGGATCTCCCCTTCTCTATTCAAAAATATTATAACATCTTTTTTTTTAAATGTAAACGACGCATTTTTTAACATCTTTCTCATTTTTCGACATTTTTTTCATACATTAGTCATTACAATATCCACTTAAAGAAAGGAGGAGCCATGATGAAATAAAGAAAAATCAAAAAAACAAATAGAAAGGAAAAACATGAAAAAAATATTATTACTTATCATTTGTCTATTCCTTGGAGGAATATCTGTTCAAGCAAAAACGATGTCCGATACATTCCATTCCATCTTTCATTACAAATATCATTATGTCGATAATCATGGAAAGTTTGGTGATTTTGAAATTATTCAAAGAGATAAAGACGGAGCCTATGCTTTTTGCATCGAACCTGGAATGCCTTTAACAGAAGATTCCTATCAAGGATATCAACAACTATCCGATGAAGAACTAGCAACTATTGTAGGAATTACCAAGAAACAATTACAAGATATTAGCTTATATGCTTATTTTGGCTATCTTTATGAAGACCATAGTGATTCTTCTTGGTTAGTCGCCGTACAATCCAAAATATGGCAATTACTTGGAAGAGAATTTCAATTTACAAGTCGTAACAAAGAAAATAATCCATACCAATATGTCATAGACACCCCTTTTGAAATTCAACAAGAAATGGACGCCTTAGAACAATTAAAAGAGGCTTACTACAATCCCCCGAAAATAGAAAAATTTACCATTCAGTTAGGAGAAACGAAAGTTCTTACCGACTTTGCATTTTATGATTTTGAACTCGTCACCACAAACCCAAACATTGAGAAAAAAGGACATCAAATCACCATCCATGGAAATCAAGTAGGCACCTATGAATTCAAACTCCGTAGAAGATTTCTAAACTACCCTACTACCTACTTTGTATATCATCAAGACTATGGTCAAGATTTATTTGTAGGAGGAAATATTCCAGATATTGAGATTCCTATTCAATATATAGTAAAAGACAATGAAATCACCCTTGAAAAAATAGACGAACAGACAAAATCATGTCAAAAAGAATTAGACAAGGCCGTTTATTCTCTATATAAAGAAGATGGAACATTCATCACTGAGGTCAATCTCAAGAATTGCCAAGCCAAAATAAATCATCTTCCACTAGGAAACTACTATTTCTTAGAAAAAGAAGCACCAAGTGGTTATGAGTTAGATACAACCAAACATTCCTTTGAAATCACTACAAGCAAAACAAATCCGATTCATATCACCCTGTTTGAGAAAAGAATAAAACGTCATCTCCAAATACACAAAAGTTATATAGATTATAAGTTACACCTTCACGATGAAGAAAATGCTATCTTTAAAGTATTGAAAAAAGATTCCTTAGAAGAAATAACAACACTCAAAACAGATCAAAAAGGGAACGCAAATACTACTTTAGAATATGGAGAATACATTTTAAAGCAAATCAGTGGAAAAGATAATTATGCCAAAATAGAAGACCAAGTATTTTCGATTCAAAAAGAAGACATAACCCTAAATCTAGAAAATAAACCATACACCAAAGATATCGTCATTCAAAAAAAAGATGCTGTATCTAAAAAAGCAATTCAAATTCCAAATATTGAATTTGAACTCTATGATAAAGTTCATCACGAAAAAATATGTAGAACACAGGACTGTATATTCAGAACCAACAATCAGGGAGAAATCACAATTCAAGGTTTACACTATTCTACCTATGAATTAAAAGAATTACCCCAAAAAATTCAAGGATATACCTATCAAAAAGAGCCTATCACATTTACTATAAACAAAGAATCTAAAGATATCATCCTCTTAGATTTCTATAACGATCCAGTTCAAGGAAAAATACAAATCATCAAAAAAAATAACAACAACGAGCCTATGCCTAATGTAGTCTTTCAAATTCTAAATCAAGAATACCAACCCATTGCAAGCGCTCAAACAGATGAACATGGAATCATCGATGTATATTTAAATCTAGGAACATACTATATTCAAGAGATTGCTACAACACAAGGATATAATCTAGACAATCAAATCTATAAAGTTGTTCTCAATCAAGAGAATTCCGAACAAAACTTAATCCAAAAAAATGTAGAAATCATCAATTATCCCATTCCAAAAACATTTAAAAACAAGAATAGCAATATTCTAGTCCCATTGTTCTTGTGGGGAGGATTATTCTATGTTAAAAAAAGATATTTTAATCACTAGCATTCTTTTCATCATAATACTTGCTTTTCACTGGAATATACCCGAAAAAATATCACAAGAAACAAAAAATCAAAAACTCATCAATACCTACTACCAAGAACAACCCCTACTTCCTACTAGAACCACGACTTATGTAGGAGTTTTAGAACTTCCTTCCATTCGCTTAAAACAAGGCTTTTATGAAAAAACATCTAGTTTAAATCAAGTCGATAAGAACATAGAATTAATCAACGAATGCAATCCAAACTCTAGATGCGATTTTATTCTTGCAAGTCATTCAGGAAATAGTTCCATCTCTTATTTTAAAGATTTAGACCAATTACAAAAAGAAGACAAAGCTATTTTAGATTACAAACATCAACTCTATACCTATAAACTCACCCAAGAAATAAATCAAAAGAAAAATGGATTCTTATCTTTAGAAAAAAAGAATAGTTCTAGACTCATTTTAACCACCTGTGACAAACAAAATGATGCAATACAAAAAGTATATATTTTTGAAAAAGAAGAGACTTAACTAGCCTCTTCTTTTACAAGTTCTAAAGCTGCTTCAATGGTTTTATCCATATCATAATACTTATACTGACCAAGTCTTCCACCAAAAATCACATGATTATTATCCTTAGCAAGAGATTGATATTGTTCAAATAAAGCATTGTTTTTTTCATTGTTAACCGGATAATAAGCTTCATCTCCTAGTTTCCAATCACATGGATACTCTCTTGTAATAACAGTTCCCTTACAATCTTGAAATTCAAAATGCTTATGATCAATCATTCTAGTAAATGGAGTGTCTCGATCGGTATAATTCACTACAGCATTCCCTTGATAATTATCTACATCAAAAAGATATTCACTTTCAAATTTTAAACTACGATATTCTAAATTTCCTAATTGATAATCAAAATACTCATCAATCATCCCGGTATATAAAATTTTTTCGCCTAAATTCTCATAATAATCTTTGTTCTTTAAAAAATCAACATTTAATTCTACATCAGAACCAGCAAGCATAGACTCAATAATCTTATTATAACCTCCAATAGGAATACCTTGATAACGATCATTAAAGTAATTATTATTAAAAGTAAAACGTACAGGTAACCTTTTAATAATAAAACTTGGTAGTTCTTGGCAACTCTTTCCCCATTGTTTTTCAGTATAACCTTTTACCAATTTTTCATAGATATCTCTTCCAACTAAAGAAATAGCTTGCTCTTCTAAGTTCTCAGGCTCTTTTCCATGTAACTCTGCTTTCTGAGTTTCAATTTTTTTGATTGCATCACTAGGAGTAATGACATCACTCCATAGTTTTGTAAAAGTATTCATATTAAAAGGTAAATTATAAAGTTCGCCCTTATAATTGGCAATAGGACTATTAACATAATTATTAAACTCAACAAATTGATTTACATAATCCCAAGTGCTTTTATTAGAAGTATGAAAGATATGAGCCCCATACTTATGAACGTGAATGCCTTTCACATCTTCACAATAAATATTTCCCCCAATATGGTTTCTTCGATCAAGAACCAAACATTTCTTTTTTCTTTTTGTCATTTCAAAAGCAAATGTAGAGCCAAAAAGACCTGCTCCTACAATAATATAATCATATTTTTTCAATTCACTTCACTCCTAACATAATAGTATCATACAAAGAAAAGAAAAATCAACTTACCAAAATAGAAAAAAATTGCTTCATCAACAAGTTCCTATTCTTCTTTATAATCACAAGACATACATTCAATATGATTTTTCTTTTCAACTAAAGTTCCTCCACATTCAGGGCACTTTTTTTCTAAAGGCTTATCCCAAGAAGCAAAATCACACTTAGGATAATGATTACAACCATAAAATACTTTTCCTCTTTTAGTTATTCTCTCTACAATTGTCCCATCACATTTAGGGCAAGGCATAATCTCTACATCCTTTTTCTCTTCTTTTTTGATATATTTACAATTTGGATAATTCGAACAAGCAACAAACTCTCCATATTTTCCTTTTCGAATGACTAAAGGATTCCCACACTCAGGGCAACTTTCTCCTGTAGTTTCAGCACTCTTCTTTTCCATATGATGAAAAGCATCTTCGACCATAGGTTCAAATTCATTATAAAAGTTTTTTAACACTTGAATATTATCTTTTTTATTCTCAGCAATTTCATCTAAATCGGTTTCCATATCTGCAGTATACTTTACATTAATAATATTACTGAAGAATTCTTGAAGTTTATCCGTGGTTTCAAAACCAATTTTAGTTGGTACAAGTTTCTTCTCTTCTACCTTAATGTAATCTCTTTCTTTTAAAACCGCAATAGTTGGAGCATAAGTACTTGGTCTACCAATACCTAAACTTTCCATTTCTTTAATTAAAGTTCCCTCTGTAAATCTGGACTCTGGTTTAGTAAAATGCTGCTCTTTGATAATATTTTCTGAAACAATACAACCATCTTGATATTCTTCAAAAGCAGGTAATACACTATCTTTTTGGTCTTCAAACTTAGAATAAACTTTTAAATATCCATCAAACTTTAATACAGAACCAGTAGCTTTAAAGTAATAATCATGATTCTCTAAAATCACAGCGGTATTAATGAATCCAGCAGCAGCCATAATAGAAGCCAGAGCACGATAATAAATCATTTCATACAATTTATACTCATCTAAAGTCAAATATTTTTTAATGGACTCTGGAGTTCTTTTAATACTCGTCGGGCGAATTCCTTCATGAGCATCTTGAATATTCTCTTTTTTCTTAGAAACCTTCACACTTCCTACATATTCTTTTCCGTAATTCTTTTCAATATATTCCTTTGTTTCAGCAACAAAACTAGGAGAAACTCGCTCAGAATCGGTACGCATGTAAGTAATTAATCCGACCTGCTCACTTCCTAATTCCACTCCCTCATATAGTTTTTGGGCAATTCTCATCGTTTTAGAAGAAGGAAAATTCAACTTAGAAGAAGCCATCTGTTGCATCGTAGTCGTTTTGAAAATCGGCTTAGAATTTCTCTTAGTTTCTTTTTGATCGACCTCTTCAATATGAAAAGTATCAGAGAGTTTACTTAAAATCAAGTCTGCTTCTTCTTCGCTTTTAATCTCTATTTTTTTCTTCTTATACTTTTCTAAATCTGCTTCAAAAGAAGAAAACTTAGCAGTAATCGCCCAATACTCCTCAGGAACAAAATCAAGGATTTTTCTCTCTCTATCGACAATTAGTTTTAAAGCAACACTTTGCACCCTTCCTGCACTTTTTCCACCTGTTTTACTTTGCATTAACTTACTTAAACGAAAGCCGATGATACGATCTAAAATTCTTCTCGTTTCTTGACTTTTCACTAGATTATCATCAATTTTTCTAGGATGAGCAATCGCATCCAACACAACACTTTTTGTAATTTCATTAAAAGTAACCCTTTCATAAGCATCCTCTTTGATTCCTAAGCTTTCTTTTAAATGCCAAGAAATGGCTTCTCCTTCACGATCTGGGTCGGTTGCAAGCAATACAAAATCCGCTTTTTTTACTTCACTTTTTAATTCATTAATCAACTTTTTCTTACCAGTAATTGGAATGTAATTTGCCTTAAAATCATTCTCTACATCCACTCCTAGTCCAAACTTTCCTGTTGTAGCAAGATCCATAATATGTCCTTTACTAGACAAGACCTTATAATCACTACCCAAAAATGCTCCTATGGTTTTACTCTTATGTGGAGACTCCACAATCATTAGTTTTTTCATCTTTCCTCCTGTGTTTTATATTTCTTTTGATTTCTTACCACTATTCACTATTAAATCACGAACTGGACGATATGTAAACCTATAATCATCTGTTGGACCATAAATACGCAACAATTCCAAGTGTCTTTTCGTAGGATATCCTTTATGTTTTGATAATTCTAGTTCAGGATGAACCTTATCCATCTCATATAAAATATGATCTCTAGTAACCTTAGCTAAAACACTCGCAGCAGCAATTGTAAGAGACAGAGCATCACCATGAATAATAGCTTCACTAGGAATAGGATAACCTGGCAAGGGCATCGCATCAGTCAACACATAATCCGGATTCATTTTCAACTGTTCGATTGCTCTTTTCATAGCAAGCCGACTTGCCTCATAAATATTAATTTCATCAATTGTCTTTGCATCCACGATTCCAATTCCATAAGCAATCGCCTCTGTTTTAATAATTTCAAAAAAATGTTCTCTTTTCTTTTCACTTAATTTTTTAGAGTCATTTAATCCTTCTAATTGATAGTTCTTAGGTAAAATAACAGCCCCAGCCACAACAGGTCCGCATAAGGGACCTCTTCCTGCTTCATCACACCCACAAATAAATTCATAACCTTCATTATAAAGTTCCTTTTCTCTTTTTAATAAATCAATTCTTTGGCTTGTCATACTTACTTCCTATCTAAAGTAATTCCTTTAATCTTTTCAGTAATAATATCTCTCACAATTTTAGTAGACACCCCTTCATAATTCACTTCACCATGCTGTAAAAGGCCATATCTTTTAGCAATGATTTCATAAACATTCTCAATATTTTCATCAATAACCCGATCTACACCATAGACTTCTTTTAAAATAGTAGGATAATAACTAGACAGTTTTTTCAAAATATGAACTGCAACTTGATTAATTGGTAAAATACTCTCTTTAATGGCAGAGCAAGCCGATAAATTAAGTGCTTCTTCTTCACTACTCAATTTAGGCCATAAAAGACCTGGAGTATCCAAAAGAATAATATCACTATTTGTTTTTAACCAAGTCACATTTTGAGTAACCCCAGGATGATTCTCTGCCTTAGCAATGTTTTTTCCACACATGCGATTAATCAAAGTTGACTTTCCAACATTAGGTATTCCAACCACTAAAGCACGAATCTCTTTCTTATTCAATCCTTTTTGATTTCGTTTTTCTTGAATATCTTTCGTTAATTCATGGGTCAAATCAACAAGTTTTTGAACTTCATGAGGATTATTCAAATTCAATAATAAAGTAGGAGTACCCAAATTTTCATAATACTTAACCCAACTTGACGTGATTTGTTCATCACATAAATCTTTTTTTGTCATCACAAGTATTTTTCTTTTCTTTCCTATTAAATCATAAATGTCTTTCATTTTAGATGAAAAAGGGATACGCGCATCCACTACTTCATATACAATATCAATCATAGAATACTTTTCTTGAATTATTCTTCTAGCCTTAGCCATATGTCCTGGATACCAGTTGATATTGCTCTTTTGAAACACTTTTTCATTATCTTGATTATTCATTAGAAATCACTTCCTATCCATTCTGATTTTTACTTGTGCATTCTTTGCCATAATATAATGTTCTTAATTTGTCTAACCCTAACTCATCATAATTAAAATTAAATCCATATGAATTAAGTTCATCAATTAATTTGCTTCTTTGAGTATCTAAATCATACTTATAATAATTACTATTATCATAATATACTAACAATCCTATATTATCAATTTCTTGTAATTGTACCTTGCTATTCATGCCATCTTTATAATAATGATGATCTTTTTTTGTAGTATCAAATACTTTTCTATATCCAAAATGAGATAATTCAGTTTCAAATTCTTTTAATTTTTCTAAATCTATTTCATTCATATTTAATTCTGATATTAAATTATTTTGAATCTTATATTTTTCATTATCACAACTTCTTAATCTTATACAAGCATTCTTCATTTCATTTTCACTCAAATTATTTAAATCCTTATTAGTATAATATATATCATGAGTAACAACATTAAAATCATTTATTAATCCATTTGTTTTTAATATTTTATCATAGTAATCTAAAGTATTGTTTAATTTAAAACCAACTTCGACAACTAACATTATATCACCTCTTCTTAAAATTTTTTCTACCGATTATACTCAAATACTATTCATTATCATTCTTATTTTCTTCTAAATATTTATTATAAAATTCATCCATAGAAGATACATATTTTTGATCTTGTATTACTCTATATTTTTCATATTCAATTTCTGCTTTTTCTATAGCTTCTTTATGTGAAATATTACCAGAATTATTTAATACTTTCTTTCTTCTGAATTTTAACAAATCATCTGTTGCATTTATCCAATCTTGCATTGTCATAACATGTCTTTCTTTTGCCTCATCTTCAGCAAATACTAAAAATATATTTGTTAAATCATTTAATTTAGTTAATTCTTCTTCATTTAAATAATTCTTTGCAACACTTACATCATATTTATAGATTAATCCATCAGGAGAATTTTTCCAATTAGTTAAACCCATATGTTCTTTATTTGAATCAGCTCTACTATATATTAATTCCGCTGCAGTGTGTCCACTGATTGCATAATGTAATTTATTTTGTACTATTTTAAAGAATGTATATGCTTCTTCACTTTTTGGATTATAATCAGTTGATGTTGCGATAAATAAATCAGTAATCTTTTGATAAGACATTCTTTCACTAACACGAATTGTCTTAA
>JAFUYX010000039.1 GCA_017476885.1 Bacilli bacterium
CGAAAATGAATAATAATTTTAGTATTATTAGTACATAATACATAAGTATATACTGCTGCAATAGAAGGAATGATCAAAATAGAAAGTGACTGTAAGGTAGTTCATTTCATACCGACTCGATTGGAGCAGTTGTATAAACCTCAATTAAAGTAAAGAAAAGTTAGAATGCATAAGCGTGATATTAATTTAAAATATAAAAGACTTAAACCGGTCTTTTTTTGTTGAAATGAAAGGAGAGATATAATATGTTTTACAAACAGGAATTATTAGAGAATATGCCATACGTGGCAAAATTAAAATTTATAGGGAAGAATAAAGTTATAGATTTGAATGATGTTGTTAAATGTTTGGTTTATATAATTCATATTTTAATTTGCAAATGGAAAACAATGATAAGAGTGCAGATCTCAGAAATTTACCTAGATTGTAAGTGTTAATGTAATAAAAAATATGATTTCATTGATTTAATTTATGAAATATATTATCGAATGTGTTTTGAAAAAACAGTTCTATATTATTAGTTCTAACTACTAGATGTAGGGTTCAGCATATAACTTTAATGTTCGTAATGGAATTAATGAATGGATAAAAAATGAAATAAAAGGATAACTCAACTTTAAGTTGTTTTCTTTCAACTATTAGTTTATTGATTATATAGGAATGTATATGTATAATTTTTAGCAGAGGTGAAGAGATGAAAAAAAGAAGTATAGTATTAATTTTACTATTTATTTGTTTGTTGTCAGTTACAGGTTGCAATAATAAAAACTCCATGGAATTTAAAAAAGAATATGAAGAAGTGAATGGAAAGACTATAAGAGATGATATAAAATATAGGACTTTGGATATTAGTAAAGATAATCCATATGTAAAAGTTTCAATTGATGAAATTGAAAATAAAATCAATAATAAAGAAACTTTTTATTTATATGTAGGAGATGCACTATGTCCTTGGTGTAGATCAGGATTAGAAAAAATGATAGAAGTAGCCAAAAAGGAGAATATTAAAACAATATATTATGTAGACTTTTGGGATGATAATCATAATGAAATATTAAGAGATTTATATGAAGTAGAAGAAGATCATGGAAATATTCGCTTCAAAAAAACTAAAGATGCTACTCATGGATATGAAACATTATTGAATAAAGTCTCAGATTATGTACAAGACTATACTATTATGAAAGACGGGAAAGAATATAATGTTGGTATAAAAAGAATATATGGAGGAGATCATTTCTATTTTGAAAATGGTGAATGTACCAAATATGTATCTTTAAGAAGTGATAAATTATCCAATGCAAATAATGAGTTAACGGATGAGGTGTTAAAAGATCAAGAACTAAAATTTACTAATTTTTTTGCTCCTAAAAATGTTTGCACAGGAATTGAAAATTGTTAAAAACAAAGTACTATAAAATGACATCCTATAATATATTTGGAGGTGTAACAGTGAAAGTAGCCGTAACTTATGATAATGGAAATGTTTTTCAACATTTTGGGCATATTAAAAAAATAGGAGGAAAGAAAAATGAAAGAGAAGAAAAGTTTAATAATCTACTTTAGTAGAGCAGATGAGAATTATTTTGGTGGAGAAATGAGATATGTAGAACAGGGAAATACAGAAATAGTTGCTCAATACATTAGAGATATTGTTGGTGCGGATATGTTTAAAGTTGAACCACTTCATCCATATCCAAAGGACTATATGGAGTGTATTGAAGAAGCAAAAGTAAGAACTAAAGAACATAATGCACCTATTAAAGAGAATGTTCCTAACATATCGAATTATGAAGTTATTTATGTTGGTTCGCCCATTTATTGGGGTGGAATGCCTGAAGAGTTATTTACCGCTTTAAAAGGATTAGATTATTCTGGTAAAATAATAAGACCATTTACAACTCATGAAGGTTCAGGATTATCTGGAGTACCAAGACAGTTAAAAGAATTATGTGTTGGTGCAGAAGTGATGGATGGGTTAGCCATTGTTGGCTCTCAAGTTAAAAACTCAAAACAAAAAGTAGAGAATTGGATTTAAGGAGGAATCTGTTATGGAAAAGTCCAATTTAAGATTCAAAAATTAATATATTGTTAAAAAATGCACTTACAAATCACGTCAATGATAGAGAAGTACAAATGAAAGCGATTGATACAAGGTATAGGTATGAGAAATATCATTGAGTGAATTAGATTAAACTATAAGTGATAAGAGTTAAAAAGCTAGGTCATACTAGTTTTTTTATGTATTGACAGGACTCCCTGGAGGTAGTGTATAATGCTGGTAATGGAGATGATTTTAAATGGCAAAATGTCCTCAATTTGATGAGTATAGTCGAAATAAATATAAAACTACAGATAAAAAAAGTATTTAAAGACTAGATTAAATACGATTGAAGAACAAATAAGAGAATTTTTAAAAAATGACAATTATTGTAACGACCTATTCATCCAATTACCGGCGATGTATCAATCAATTAATAGTTTCAGTATTGAGTTGTTATAGGTCCATTTATCTTTTTGTATAGTAGATGGTAGGAATTTTTTGAAAGGTGGTCAATCATGAAAAAAGTAATATTAAAAGTGGAAGGAATGAGTTGTAGTGCATGTCAAAATAGAGTTGAAAAGTATTTAAATCAACAAGATGGAGTAAGTGCATCGGTAAATTTAGTTATGGCACAAGCACTCATAGAATATGATGAAGAAAAAGTATCTTTATCCGATTTAGATCGATTTATTGAGGAAGCGGGATATAAAAGTGCTGGAATATATCATGAAGAATTAGATGAAAAAAAGGATAATACAAAATATTATTTAATAGGTTTTGCTTTTTTAATTATTGTCATAATGTATATTTCTATGTCACATATGATAGGATTTCCAGTAATACCGTTTTTCCATAGGATTCATCATCCGATTCATTATGGTGTAGCTTTATTTATATTCACAATACCATTCCTTATATTTGGATTTGACATTTTAAAAAGTGGAATAGTTAAATTAATTCACAAAAGTCCTAATATGGATACTTTAGTCACTATTGGAGTTTTGGCAAGTTTTATTTATAGCATAGTTAATTTAGTATTAATTTTTTTAGGAAATAACATGTTAGTAGAAAATTTATATTTTGAAAGTTCTGCCATGATAATTTATTTTATAAAACTTGGAAGATTTATCGATAAAAAATCAAAAGAAAAAACGAAAGAAGCCATTAAAGAATTAGTTCAAATAACACCACAAAGTGCAATTATTAAAACTAAGAGTGGCGAAAAAGAAGTAACAATCGATGAAGTTAAAAAAGGAGATATTTTAATTTGTAAGCCTGGCATGAAAATTGCTGTTGATGGAGTAATTACTAGTGGTGAAACTCATTTAGATGAAGCCTTTATAACAGGAGAATCTTTTCCCGTAAAGAAAAGTAAAAATGATAAAGTAATTGCGGGTTCCATTAATATCGATGGTTCTATTGAGTATCAAGCAGAGAAAATTGGACCAGATTCCACAATATCTGAAATTGTGAGATTAGTTGTTGAAGCAACCAGCACAAAAACACAATCACAAAGATTAGCAGATCAAGTGTCAGGATATTTTGTTCCAGGAATAATGATTATTGCTACTATAACATTTATAAGTTATTTATTATTAGGTTATCCATTTAATGAATCAATTATTTCATTTGTTACTGTTTTGGTGGTAGCTTGTCCTTGTGCTTTAGGGTTAGCCACTCCACTTGCAATCGTTGTCAGTGAAGGTGAGTGTGCAAAAAAAGGAATTCTAGTGAAAACCAGTGAAACATTAGAAAATGTAAATAAAATAGATACTATAATTTTTGATAAAACAGGAACACTTACATATGGTAATTTAAAAATATCTAAAATTTATAATTATTCTCAATATCACGATAAGGAAATACTTCATATTGTGGCTGGTTTGGAGAATTATAGTACTCATCCAATAGCTAATGCATTTAAAGACTACTATGATTCTAAAATTAAAGTAAGTAATTTCCAAAATATTTCTGGAGTAGGTTTATTTGGAAATATCAATAAAAAAGAATTTTATGTTGGTAATAATAAATTATTTAAAAAACTAGATATTAAAAATGAATATTTAAAAGATGAAAAAGAATTAATAGAAAATGGCAATAGCATTATTTATGTATTTGAAGACAATAAGGTAATAGCATTAATTGGAGTAAAAGATATTATTAGAGAAAATGCTAAAGCTACTATTAAAGAATTAATTAAACTAAATAAAGAAGTCATAATGTTATCTGGGGATCATGAAACAACGGCAAATATGGTTGGTAAAGAACTTGGGATAAGTAAAGTCATTGCTAATGTACTTCCTAATGAAAAAGAGAAGGTAATTAAAGAATTGATAAATAATAATCATAAAGTAATGATGGTAGGAGATGGAATCAATGATGCTCCGTCCCTTGCAAGTGCTACTATTGGAGTTTCAGTCAATAGTGGAACAGATATTGCAGGAGATTCAGCCGATGTGCTATTAATGCAAGATGATTTATCTAAAATCATTTCCTTGTTTGATGTGAGCAAGAAAACGGTAAGAATCATAAAACAAAATTTATTTTGGGCATTTATATATAATATTTTAATGATACCTTTAGCAATAGGGGTATTTAAACCATTAGGATTAAGTATTACTCCTATGATAGCAAGTATTTCAATGACTATCAGTAGTTTGTGTGTGGTATTTAATTCTTTAAGGTTAAGGAGAAAAGGCTTTTTAAGAGATTAGGTGAATCTTGTTCTTTTTCTATGGTAAAATATGGTTAGGGCAAGGAGGTGCTTCATGGAAAGAATTATTTTTACTTGCTCATGGCTCTGCATATGGGTACCTCTAGATATCAAAGATGTCCTCACTGTGGGAAGAAATCGTTGACTAAAAAAGTGATGAAAAAATAGTTATTAGAACGAAGACTCCATTGAATTAGATTTTTTTTCTTTTGATTTGCAGGGTGTGAATTACATTAAAGGCACCTAATTTTTTACGATTTTTATATCTCTATTGATAATTATGGGTTAGTTATGTTATACTTACGTAGAAATGAGGATGATGGGATGAAAAAATTTTTTGGTGGAATCGATTTATCTTGGAAAAAATTGATTTTATTTTCTATTTTAGCAGGAGTTTATACTGCTGTGATGTGTTTGATTCCAATGACGAAGGATACTTCTTTTAGAGATATTACAATTTCTTTTGAAGTGTGGATATTGTTTGGTATATTTATTATTATTAATAGTAAATCTTCAAAAGATTCCGCGTTCAAATGTTTTGTATTCTTTTTAATAAGCCAACCACTTGTTTATTTAGTTCAGGATTTGTTCAATCATAGTAATTTATTTTTAACGTATTATCAATTTTGGATTCTATGGACATTAGCCACCATTCCTATGGGGTTTATAGGCTATTATATGAAAAAAGATCGTTGGTGGGGATTATGTATTCTTGTTCCAATGTTAGTTTTTTTAGGAATTCATTATGGTGGTTTTTTAGGCGAAGCAATTTTTTACTTTCCACGTCATCTTTTAAGTGCTTTATTTTGTGTTGCTACTATGATTCTGTATCCACTATGTATATTTCATAATAAAAAAATTAAGTATACTGGATTTGCTATTAGTTGCGTTCTTATTTTGGGGATGACTTTTGTTACTTTATCAAATAAGATTACTTATAATACGATACTTTTAGTCAGTAGCGTTGAAAATGGCAATGTGTTTGACGATAGTTATACGGTTTATCTAGAAAACGATAAAATGGGAGAGGTTTCTATTGAGTATGACGAAAGTTTTGAGGCTTATAGAATAGATGCTGAATTTAAAAGAGCAGGAAAGACTAATTTAGTTTTGGAAGATAAGAATGGGAATAAAACAATCTATGAGGTTGATGTTCAAAGAAATTCTTATGATATTATTAAAAAATAAAGGTGCTTCATCAATTTGATGAAGTTTTCTTTTGCTTTCTTGGAGATTTTTTTTATGATATCCATTGCCAAGAAGGTATATTATAATGGTGTTGAAGTGGTGAGATGTATGAAGAATTATTTAAAAGCTAAAGATTATAGAAAAATATTTTTTTTATATGGTTTAGTTTATGCTACTATTCCAATTATTATTGTTGAAATCCTGTGGGATTGTTTTGTTCCTGCTATTTTTTTTCTTGATGGATTATTTAGGGAACTCATAGAATCTTTTTTCAGAGCTGCTTTGATTGAAGAGTTTTTTAAATTTTATGGGTTTATGAAAGCTAATAAAGCCTATCATTTTAGCAATGAAAAGGAGTTTATGATAGGAGCTGGGATGATTGGACTTGCCTATGCAGTGATTGAAAAAATTGCCACTGGGAATGTTTTGGCAATCCTTTTGAGTATTATTTTTCCTATGCATATCTTATGGCAAATGAATCAAGGAAGACATTTCTAGCAGTATCAAAAAGCGAGAGACGAAGGGGACAATAAAAAAGCTAAAAGAGAGTTCTTTTTAGCTACTTTCGCTATATTTTTAATGCATGGATGTTGGGATGCTTCTATTAGTCTTGTTCAATTCTTTTCTGAACCATCGGTATTTGAAGCGGCTGATATTATTGGAGGAATTTTACTGATTCTCATTCTTTTATGGGGAGTTTTCTATCTTGTTTTCAGTATCATTAAAATTCGACAAGTGTTAAAAGCAAATCCCTTGACTAGAAATCAAGAATAGATTTTGATTTCTTTTTTTATTGAAGATGTGGAGAAAGCAATATTCTATTTGTTTTATAACTTATTTGGAATTAATTTGTCAATATAGGATAATAGTTCCTCTTTACTATATTTATCTTTTCTTGTAATCAAAGTTATTCCAATGTTGATTAATCCTCCTGCATAAAATTTTACAATAATGTCTAGAGGGAGATTTGAATCAATTACTTCGTTATTATTCTTTAATCGATCTGCTACATCTCTTTCCAAAGCATCAATTAAAAAATCAATTAAGATTCCATTTCTATTATTGGTTAGAATGGCACTATAGGTGTCTTTATTGTCATTGATATGATCGATTAAAATATTGAGTAATTCCATCAGATATTCTTTTGAAAAAGTATTGTTTTCATTTTCTCCTAATTCTTTTAGTAGAATGTTTTTTTGTTCTTCGAATAAATCTTTTAGTAATTCATATTTATCTTCGTAGTGTGCATAAAATGTAGAACGATTAATCAAGGATTCTTCGCATATATCTGATATTTTAATCTTTTCAAACGTATTGTTTTTCATTAGTTTTAATAATGAATCAAATAGAACTTTCTTTGTTTTTATTACTCTTAAATCGGTTTGTTTGGACATATGAATTCCTCTTTTCAATCGATATTATAAGACTTAACTTTACAAAAGTCAAATAACATACAAAATGTATGATAAATATACATATATATTTATAAAAGTGTTGGATAACCATCATATATGAGGTAATGATGTGGTATTTCTTTAATAACTGCCATAAAATGTATTGCTGAGGTGGGATAATGAAGAAATTCTCAAATTTTGTAGTTAAAAATAGAGTCATCATTTTATTTATCAGTGTACTATTGGTCATTCCTTCTGTTATTGGGTATATTGGTACTAAGACAAATTATGATATCTTAGTTTATTTACCTAGTGATATTGAAACGTTAAAAGGTCAAAACATTTTAAAAGATGATTTTGGAATAGGGGCTTTTTCAGTTTCTTTGGTAGATCGTAGCATTAATCCAAAAGATCTCATTGAACTTGAAAATCAGATTAGACAGATTGATGGGGTTAGCAATGTGGTCAGTATTAATGATCTTACTGGAACTACGATTCCTTTAGAAATGATTCCAGAAAAGATATTAAAACATGTTTCTAGTTCAGATTCCATTTTATTACTTATTACGTTTAAAACGGGAACGAGTGATGAAGAAACCACTGATGCAGTCAAAGAAATTGAGGCTTTATCGAGTAGAATCAAAGTCGGTGGAATGAGTGCGATGTCTTTAGATATGAGAAGACTAGTAGAAAGTCAAACTTTTGCCTATGTTGCTGTAGCAGTTGTTTTTTGTTTCATCGTTTTATTGTTATCTTTAGATTCGTATTTGGTTCCTTTCTTGCTTCTAGGTAATATTGGATTGTCCATTCTTTTTAATATGGGAACTAATATTGTGTTTGGAGAGATTTCCTATATTACAAAAGCTATTGCCGCGGTTTTACAACTAGGAGTAACGACTGATTTTTCGATCTTCTTATATCATAAATATGAAGCTGCCAAAGAAAAGAAGAAATCGAAGGATGAAGCAATGTGCGAGGCTATTTGTGAAACTATGGTTTCGGTGGTTGGTTCTTCTCTTACTACTATAGCTGGATTTTTAGCCTTGTGTACCATGAAATTTGGATTAGGAAATGATATTGGCCTAGTTATGGCAAAAGGGGTCGTATTTGGGGTACTTACAGTTTTAACTGTCTATCCATCTTTATTGTTGTTATTTGATCGGTTTATTCAAAAAACAAAACATAAACCTTTGATACCCAAATTTAAATTTGTGAGCCCAATTGTAATGAAAAACTATAAATGGATCTTTCTGATTTTCTTAATTCTTTTAGTCCCTGCTTATTTATCTCAAAAAAATACAGAGGTTTACTATAAGTTAGATACTTCTATCCCAGAGGATTATAATTATTCTATTGTTAGTAAAAAGTTAATGAATGAGTATGGACTTATCTCTCAATCCATGATTCTTGTTGATGCTAATATAAAGAATCAGATGCTGAATCAGATGATTGATGAGATTGATGAAGTGAAAGGAATTGATAGTGTCATCTCTCTAAATATGTTTTGCCAATACGGAATTTCAACAGATATGCTTCCCTCTAAAATAAGAAATCTGTTAGAGACTGATCGATACCGATTAATTCTTGTTAATTCTCAATATGAAATTGCTACGGATGAATTAAATGAGCAAATTGTTCAGTTAAATACTATTGTAAAAAACTATGATAAAAATGCTATTTTAGCTGGGGAAGGTCCTTTAATGAACGATTTAGTAGAGATTACTGCGGTTGATTTTAGAAATGTGAATTATGTTTCTATTGGAGTCATTTTTATCATTATGTTCTTTGTATTAAAATCTTTCAGTTTGCCGGTTCTGTTAGTGTTATCTATTGAATTTGCAATATTCATTAATATGGGGGTTCCATATTGGCAAGGGAAGAGTATTCCGTTTGTGTCTTCGATTGTTATAGGAACGATACAGTTGGGGGCCACCATCGATTATGCAATTCTTTTAACTACAAAGTATTTGGCTGAAAGAAAAAGTGGAAAAGATAAGAAAGAAGCTGTTGGAGAGGCATTAAATTCTTCTGTATCCTCTATTTTTGTTAGTGCAATGTGTTTTTTTGCTGCGACCTTTGCGGTATTTGCTATATCCAAAATTGATATGATTGGCTCGTTGTGTTTATTAATGTCTAGGGGAGCTGTGATAAGTATGGTTGTCGTGATGTTTGTTGTTCCTAGTGTGTTATTAATGTTTGATAAAATGATTATCAAAACCACGGTTGGTTTTAAGAAAGGAAAGAGTTTATGAAAAAAAGAGTTCAAAAATTTATCGCATTTACATTGATATTATGCGATTTGTTTCAAACAACAGGAGTTTATGCTTTAACAAAAGATGAGCATGTATATGTAAAATTAAATGAACAAGGGGAAGTAAAAAATACATCTATTATAGAGCACTTGTTTGATTATGATGGAAATACGATTTATGATAAAACTTTATTGAGGGATATTAAAAATTTGAATGGCAATGAGAATTTTACGCAGCATGAAAATGATTTGATTTGGGAAACGAAGGGAAATGATATTTATTATCAAGGAACCTATCAAGAAAATCTACCTATTACTCTTGATGTAAAGTATTATTTGGATGATGAAGAAACAAGCATAAATGAAATGTTAGGTAAAAAAGGCCATGTTAAAATTGTTTTGACCTATACAAATCATTTGTATAAAACTATGAATATGAATGGTCAAAATGAAAAAATTTATGTTCCATATGGGATTGTGACAACTACAATTCTGAATAATACGGATCATAAAAATATTGAAGTGACGAATGGTAAAGTGCTTGATAATGGTGTCAGTTCTATAGTAATGGCAATTTCATCGCCAGGATTAAATGAGTCTTTAAAACTTGAAGATTTTAATGATATGAATCATGTAGAAATTCAATACGATACTGAATCTTTTGAATTGAATTCTATTTATTCAGTTGCTACAACAAATTTGTTTGATGAGAGTAATTTTGATTTGTTTGGTAGATTTAATGACTTGTATCATAGTATTAATCTATTACAGAATAATATGAATACGATTGTAGAGGCTTCTAAAAATTTAAGTGAAGGATCTAGTCAAATGGATGCTGGAATGACTGAATTGAATGCTAAAATCCAAGAATTAGTAACAAAATATCAGTCTTATAGAAATAGGGATAAAAACGATTTAAAAGAAGAATTTATAAAAATTGTGGAAAGCAATTTAAATTCTATTACTCCTGCATTAGAGGAAGAAATTACTGCTGAAGCTAGTCGATTGATAAAAGAGAATAAGGAGGAATTAGAAAAAGCAGTTATAGATTACGCTGGAAAAAATACAAAAGAAGTCGTAGAAAAGGAAGTTTCTAAGATTGTTTCTGAATTAGATCTCCATCATTTGATGGAACAATCCATTCATAGTAATCTTTATCATTTCATTCAAAATGATCCTGAAATTGTTCGTTTCACTACGATGCTTCAAGAGGATTTAAAAAATGAATTAAAGCAAATTGTTTTCACTGAATTGAATGAATTTTATCAGAGTTTAGATGATCATATGTCTGAGATTCAAGAGAAGGATGTTCAATATATGATTACCAACTATGGTTTATCAGAAGAGCAAGCAAAAGAAATTGTAAGTAAAGTTCAAACCGATACATTACTTCAAGTTAAAAAAAATGTTGAGCAATCTCCTATTTTAGATCGAATTATTAGTGCCTTTCACGATGATAAGTCTGTTTCTAATTTGGTAAGTCAATATGTTACTCAATTAAATCAAAGATTAAGTGAATCTTTGACTAAAGATGCGACAATAGCCGATTATTCCAAAGCTTTAAAGGATAAAATCATCATTTCCATCAAACAAGATTTAGAAGAAGGAAATTTGTATTTTGAACCCAATGCAAAGGGTTATCTTTCCGGGGTTGTAGATCAAATTATTGATCGTACTTCTAAAGATTTATCAACGAAGTATACCCATGATTATACGAATAGGATTGTAAAAAAGGTGATTCATAATCAATTTGATGAAGCAAATGTTGATTCTAAACTTAGAGAGGTACTTAATCATTATGAAAATGATCTTGATCAAAAGGTTATGGTTTTAGATGATTCCATACAAACTTTATCTGATTCATTAAATCAATTAAATGATGGCTCTAATCAACTTAGTGCTGGAATGAATGCTCTATGGAATGGGTTAGATCAGTATAATAGGGAAGGCATTCATAAGTTAAATGGAGTGGTGAATGGAGATGTTAAAAATTTTCAACAACGTTTGGATGCGTTGAGAAGTTTAAGCAAGGAATATCAAACGATTGATATTACTCCATCTCATTTTTCTGGTCATTCTACCATTGTTTTTATGATTGACTCTGTTGCGAAAATGAATGTGATTAAGCCTGATGTTATTAGAGAAGAGAGAAAAAGTTCTCTATGGGATAAGATTACAGGGTTATTCCAATAAGTAGTATTTGAATTTTAAAGAAAGAATGATAGGAATCCATACTTCTATTTTACATTAGACTAGATTATTTCTAGTCTTTTTTGTTTTCAAAGGGATTGTAATGGCTAGTGATTTTGAAGCATATTTGATATACTCTTTTTAGGAGGTAGAGGTTGAATGGCTCGTATTTCTTCAGGAATAAGATTGGATTCTAATTTTTTGAATCTGAAAGCAATGGATAAAAGTGAAATTAGAAAGGAAATACCGGAATTACTGGTAGAGAAGGAATTGATTCTATCCGCATTTAAAACGGTTCGAGATCAAGTGATATTTACAAATAAAAGAATTTTTGTGGTGAATGTTCAAGGGATTACTGGGAAAAAGATTTCGTATTTTTCATATCCCTATTCTAAAGTTCAGTACTATGGAATCGAAACCGCTGGTCTTGTTGATATCGATAGTGAATTATTCTTAAGATTTATGGATGGGACAATTTTACAATTTGATTTTAAAACAAGTGTCAATATTAAAGAAATTCATCAACTATTATCTGATTCTATTTTATAATAAAACTATGGGTTTAAAGATTTTGCAATGATATTTATCTGTTATTGCAAGTATTTTTGATTTTTGATGCCTGTTTTATGAGAAAGGATTGTTGTCGATGAAAGAGAATCATTTAATTTTGGTAACGGCTTGTTTCAATTTTATTTCTGCGTCTTTAAAAATGATACTAGGGATAGGTTTTTCATTTTCTACTTTAATTGCTGATTCGATTCAATCTTTTTTAGATTTCATTACGGATATTATTAGTTTATTAGTGAATAAAATCGGCAAAAAAAGAGCGAACAAAACTTATCCTTTTGGCTATGGACAAGTGTATTATTTATCTAATATTTTGACTGGGGTTTTATTGCTGCTTATTGGAATTTTTATTGTGTATCAGTTTTTTACTTTACATCATAAGTTTGTTCCCAATGGTATTATTTTGCTAGGATTAATTGTAGTATTATTCATTAAAGGAATTGTTATTTTTTTGATAAAGCGGTATGTGAATAGTACTAAGAGTGAATTTTTTATTGAAGCTTATAAAGAATCTACTACGGATTTTATTTCTACCTGTGTCGTTATGGTAGTCCTTATATTGTCTTTTTTTGAAGACTATATTCCAAGTTTTATAAATCTTGATAAGATTGGTAGTATTGGTATGGCTATTTATATCTTTTATACTTCAATTAAAATGATTGTTTCTAATATTCGTGGAATCCTTACTAATGATGAGGGCAATGAGAAACTGAAAGAGATTATTAGAGAAGAACTAGAACAGTTGAAATCTTTTCGAATAGAGAACATTAAAGTGATTAAGATGTCTTATTATTATAGTGTTTTTTTACAAATTGATGTAAACAATAATATTCGAATTAAAGATTTTTTAAAAATTGAAAAAAAGATTAAGAAACGTTTGAAAGAAATCGATAAAGCTATTAAATATATCGATGTAGAACCATTCTAGAAGAAGTTATGGAGGAAAGTATGTATTATAATGAAGATGTAGAAACTGTATTAAAGAAGTTAGATTCTAGTGAAAGTGGGCTTTTGCTAAAAGAAGTGGATAATCGGTTAAAAAAAGATGGAAAAAATATTTTGCCACATAAGAATCGACCTTCATGGTTTGAATTGTATTTGAAAGAGTTTCAATCTCCGATTGAATTAATCTTAGTTTTTACAGTGATTGTTTCATTTGCTGTTGGTGAAATAGTGGATGCCTTTGTGATTTTATTTATTATTTTAGTGGATACCATCATGGGTGCATTTCAAGAAAATAAAGCTTTAAAATCCGTAGAGAGTTTAAATAATATGATAAAAAGCAAAAGCAAGGTTTTAAGGGATGGAAAAGAGTATTTGATTGATTCAGAATTGATTGTTGTAGGAGATATTTTACTTTTAGAGAGTGGAGATCGTATCAATGCAGACGCTAGAATTGTAGAGTCTACAAATTTGCAAGTAGATGAATCTGTATTAACTGGAGAAAGTCTTCATGTTCAAAAAAATAATCAAGTATTGAGTGATAATACTATTTTAGCAGAGAGAAAAAATATGCTTTATGCGGGGTGTAGTGTGATTACAGGGAGAGCTTTAGCTGTAGTTGTTTCTACTGGAATTCAAACTGAAATTGGGAAAATTTTTACACAAGTGGTTGATACGGAAGAGGAAAAGACTCCTCTAACTATTCGAATGGAAAAATTTTCTAAGCAAATTAGTATCATTATTATTCTGGTTTCTATTGTTTCAGCCATTATTTTATATGTAAATGGTCAGAATCCAAGCAGTATTTTTTTGTCTGTTGTGGCTTTGGCAATATCTGCTATGCCTGAGGGGCTTCCTCTTGCTTTAACGATGGCTTTAACGATTGCTTCTAATAAAATGAGCAAGAAAAATGTAATTGTAAAAAATTTAAGTTCGGTAGAAGCATTAGGAAGTTGTACTGTGATTGCTAGTGATAAAACAGGAACTCTTACTGTAAACGAACAAACTGCTCGGAAAATTGTATTAAAGAATGGAGAAACGATTGAAGTCACTGGGATAGGATATAATGATAATGGGAAAGTATTGATTAAAGATGAGCGCTTCAAAGATGAGGTTACTCAGATTATTCATCTTTGTGCTTTTAATAATGAAGCAACATTTGAAAAAAAAGGAAATCAATTTGAATATTTTGGAGATTCGATTGATATTGCATTTTTAGCTTTGAAAGAAAAATATGGTACTTCCTTTAGTTATGTTCAAGAAAAAATGATTTCTTATGAATCAGAAAAGCAATATTCAGCTGTTTTTTATAAAGATAATGGAAGATTAAAATGTTGTGTGAAAGGGTCTTTGGAAAAGGTGATGTCTTTTTCTGAAAAGAAACAGGAATATGTGTCTCAAAATGAAAAATTGTCTGAAGAAGGGTATCGAGTTATTGCTGTTTGTGATGGATTTGTAGATGGCATGGATGAGAGAGATATTAAAAATCTTGATTTTTTGGGGATGGTTGCTTTTATTGATCCAGTAAGAAAAGAAGTGAAGAAATCTATTAAGGAATGTCAACAGGCGGGTATTAAAGTCATTATGATTACGGGAGATCATCCTACAACGGCATTCACTATTGCAAAGGATTTAAATTTAGCAGTAGATAAAGATGAAGTAATTACGGGGATGAAATTAGATGAAATCTATGCAAAAGGGGAAGAGTACTTTGATGAATGCATCAAACATAAAAAGGTCTTTTCAAGAGTGACTCCAACAGACAAATTAAGAATTGTTAAGTCTTTAAAAAGAACTGGTGAATTTGTTGCTGTTACTGGGGATGGGGTGAATGATGCTCCGGCTATAAAATCTGCTAATATTGGAGTTGCTATGGGAAGTGGAACGGATGTGGCGATTGACACTGCCGATTTAATTATTTTAGATGATGATTTTACCTCTTTAGTTGAAGGAATCAAAGAAGGTAGAGTGGCTTATTCAAACATTAGAAAAATTGTTTTGTTTTTACTTTCTTGTGGAATAGCTGAGATTTTGTTTTATTTGTTTGCCGTTTGTTTTGGATATGAATTACCATTGGTTGCCATTCAATTATTATGGATTAATATTGTTACCGATGGGCTTCAAGATATGGCTTTATCTTTTGAAAAAGAGAGCAGCGATATTATGAAAGAAAGACCAAGGAGTACGAAAGAATCGCTATTTAATCGGGATTTAATGATTGAAGTAGGTGTTTATGGTTTTACGATTTCATTTATGATATTTTTTGTATGGAAATACTTGATGGATCATCAAACAAATATTTTTTTTGCGCGTAGTATTATCATGTTAATTATGGTCGGAATTCAAAACTTTCATGTTTTAAACTGTAGAAGTGAAAAGAATAGTGTATTTGCTACATCTCTTATGAGTAATCCGTTGATTTTGTATACTATTATAGGTTCGATTTTATTACAATTCCTTGTCATTTTTATTCCAGTATTTTCTAAGTTTTTGAAAATTACTATATTACCAATTGACACTATTTTGGCTAGCCTTGTTTTTTCTCTAGTTATCATTGTGGTTGCAGAATTATATAAATTTGTTTATCGAATGGTGAAACAATAATGCCACTCTTTATAAACTATTACTACTAGAGTATGGTAAATATTTCATTTTCTTTTAAAGACTAGAATTTTCTAGTTTTTTTCTAATTTTTTCGTATCAATTTTTTCGATTCCTTTATTGGCTTTGATAACTCATGATTCTGTTTATATCTAATACTTCCCATATCTTTATTATTATAAATATTGGTGGATTGATTAGAATATTATAAAATGATGAAAATATAATGAACTAGGGATTTTGTTATTTTACTAGAGAATTCTATTATTATTTGATATAGTATTTGGGAGGTGAGAATTGTGAAAGTAGTTGTATTAGGTGGAGGAACGGGTGCTTCTACTTTATTAAGAGGGTTAAAACTATTTCCATTGGATATTACGGCCGTGATTTCTGTTGCAGATGATGGAAGAAGTACTGGTAAATTGAGAAAAGAATTTCATACGATTGCGGTTGGAGATATAAGACAAGTGATTACTGCTCTTTCTGATACGGAGCCTCTGTTTGAAAAGTTGATGAATTATCGTTTTCAAACGACTTCTGATTTAAATGGACATCCGGTAGGAAATCTATTACTTACTGCACTTTTAAATATTCAAGGGAATATGTCTACGGGAATTCAATCTCTATCAAAAGTTTTTAATTTGAAAGGGAGAGTACTTCCTTTAACGGAAGAAAGTGTTACGTTAAAAGCAAAAATGAATGATAATACGATTATCGTTGGGGAACATCATATTACAGAATCTCATAAGGGAATTAAAAAAATCTCTTATACCAGTATGGTTCATACCAATCCTTACGTTTTAGAAGCAATTCGAGGTACAGATTTAATTATTTTATCCATGGGAAGTTTATATACTTCTTTGATTCCTAATTTAATTCCGAATGATATGAAAAAAGCATTGAAAGAATCTAAAGCAAAGATTATGTATGTTTGCAATATGATGACTCAGCCAGGTGAAACTGATGATTTTAAGGCTTCGGACCATATTAAAGTGATTAATGAGTATTTAAAACGAAATGTGGATATTATTGTTGTAAATGATGGGGAGATTGAAAGTAAAATTATTCAAAAATATAAGACAGAAGAACAAAAAGATAAGGTCCTTTTTGATCAAGAAAATTTAGAGAAACTAAATCTTGAGATTATTCATAATAATTATGTGGATACTTCCAGTGGAGTTTTAAGACATAAAGTAGATAAACTATCTTTAGATATCTATGGGTATATGATTGATCATATAAGGTAGATAAAATGTTATGGTTTATTATAAAACTTTTTAGAGGAATTAAAAAAGAACTTTCAAGGAAGAGGAATTTTGAGATGTCAGTGTTTTCTCTTCTTTGAGGTTCTTTTCTTTTTTCTTAAATGATGGATGATAATTATGGTTAGTGATATTACCACGAATAATATCGGTATTAAATATATGCCATATTTTTGAATGATTTTTTGGATGCTCAATTTGATTTCACTCTTTAATATGACTTCTTCATTTTTTATTACTTCGTCTTTGTAGGAGTAAATAATAGTTCCTATTTTTTCTCCTTTTTGATTTTTATAACTCAATTCATTTAGACCATGATATTCTATTTTTAGATTGTTGATGTCGTAGTCACTTGGGAGGTATTTTTTGATGTTTTCCTGAGCATAGATGGGGTATGTTTCTTCTTCACTGAATTTGATAGGAATATTAGCAATAAGCGTTCCTTCTGAAACAAGGGTTTCTTCTTTGTAGTTTTGATTTAAAAAGTGAATTAAGTCTATCGAATCGGAGATGTTATAATAATTTGTTCCTATTTTTGGGGCATTGAGTACAAGTATTATGATTTGATGACCATTGATGTTACTTAGGGTAGATAAACAGTAACCTGCTTGATTTGTAAAGCCTGATTTACTTCCTTGGATGGGCGATAAATCTATATCCATGTTTTTAGAATACGTATATAAGGTTGTTTTCAGTGTTTTTCCATTTGTCATTGTATATTCTCTAGTTGTATAGATTTTTTGAAATAATGGGTTTTTAAGAGCATATTCTAATAGTTTTCTGATTTCATCGGCAGTGGAGTAGTGATTTTCATTATCAAGGCCGGTTACATTTATAAAATGAGTGTTTTCTAAGCCAATTCTTTTTACTAAGTCATTCATTTTACTAACAAAATTCTCAATGGAGCCACTGCTTTGTATTGCTAGAGCATTGGTCGCATCAGCTCCACTTGGCAGCATCGAAGCATACAGCAAGTCTTTGTAGGTTAGGCGGTCTCCTGCTCTTAATCCTGCGGTAGAAGCTTCAACATCAACGGTTCTTAATATTTCAGGTGTAATTATTACTTCTTCCTCTAAATTTTCAATGTTTTCAATGGCTGTAATCGTGGTGGCAATTTTGGTTAAGGAGGCAATTGAAATGACATCTTTCGCATTTTTTTCGTATAATATTTTTTGGTCATTGAAATCATATATTTCGATTACTTTTGAATTTAAGTTTGGATATTCTAAAGCGCTTATTCGTATTGGAATCCATGTGCATAGTATTATCAATAATATTTTTTTCTTCATCTGAAACTACCTTCTTATACGATTATAGCATATCTTTTGTATAATCGGATAAGAAATCATTGCTTTCACATTAAAAGCAAGACAGAGAAATGGCTTTGTGGTATAATAGAGTTGTTTAAAGGATGGGATATTATGAGTAGATGGTTTGTTAGAGGTAAAATAGTTTTTGTTGTATTGATTTTTCTCTTTATTAGTGGATGTCAAAGCCAAAATTTATCTACGAGTGATTCCAATCATTTTAATGAAAGGAGTAAACTTATGAAAATTGAAATAAATGGTGTGAAGTATGATATGACTTTAGAGAATAATGATACGGTTCAATCTTTGTTAGAATTGATTCCTTTAGAATTTGAGATGCAAGACCTCCATGGGAATGAAAAATTTGTTTATTTGAATACTAATCTTCCTATGAATTCCAGTAGAATTGGAAGGATTCATAAAGGGGATGTTATGTTATATCAAGATAATTGTTTTGTTATTTTTTATAAAGATTTTGAAACTACTTATTCTTATACGAAAATTGGTACGATTTCTAATCTCCCTGATTTGGATCAAGACTCGATTCATGTGTCCTTGACCGATTCATAATTTATTTTTTTATCTAGAAATCGAGCATAGGAGTCTATGTCTTACTTGCAAAAAGAGTCGGATGGGATTTCTTTTTTTCTGTCGTAAGTTCTTTTCAAAAGAACTTTTATTTTATTAAAATTAATGTTATAATCTATAAGAAAGAGTATTTAACATACTTGTAAAAAGGGAGAGATAATAATGATTGCATTAAGTATTGGAAAAACTAATTTTGATGTCACTATTCCTGTTGAGTCTTATCCTCAGGAAAATACTAAGATAACTGTTTCAGAAAAGATAGAGAGTAGTGGAGGGGGTGCTTTTAATGTCGCTTATCTGCTTGGAAAATGGAATGTAGAAACCTATTTTGCAGGAGTTGTTGGATATGATGATTATGGGTCAACGATAAAAAAAGATTTGGATGGCCTTGGCGTTCATACTACTTTTTTAGAGACCAATTATGAAAAGAAAACGGCTACTACGTTTATTTTAAATAATAAGGCTACAACATCTAGAACTCAGATTCGAATTGAACCCGAGGTATATCATATGAAAAAGTATGAATATGATTTTATGGCAGGGGTGATTTATTCTGATGGGTATGAGTACTCTGCTACGATGGCAGCGATTAATAAATTTCCAAATGTACCTGTGATTTTAGGAGCGGGGTTAAATTATGGAGATTATAAAGAAATTGTAGCCCTTGCTAAATTTGCTAAATATATTATTTTTTCTCTAGAATTTGCAGAGTCTATTACTAAAGTAAAAGTCAATGTGGAAGATCCAGAGTCCTTATTAAATTTATATAAGAAATTAAAGGAATCATTTATTAGTAATGAGGTTATTGTGACCTTGAAATCTAATGGGGTTTTATATGCTGTAAATGATAATGTTCAATATATGCCTACGATTCAAGTTCAGGAAGTGGATAGAACTGGTGCGGGAGATGTTTTTGATGGAGCGTTTACCTATGCTATTTCTAAGGGATATGATATTGAGAAGTGTATGAGAATTGCTAATATTGCTGCTGGCCTTTCTACTACGAAAGTAGGAGCTAAAACGGCGATTCCAATTTTATCCGATGTTATTAATTATTATGAAAGTAAATTTGGACCTATTGATGCTGTAGAACAACAACAGTCAACTACTCCTCAAGAAAATCCTACTCCGGTAAATGTTTCTCCAGGTCAAGAAGTTTCTTCTCCAATACAAAATCCCACTATGAACCCTGAGAGTACGCCTATGAATTCTTCTAATGCAACTACTCAAACGGTTGTAAATCAACCTAATATGGCGAATACCTCTATTGAAGGGCAGTCTTCTACACCACAATGATTTCATGGTCTTATTATCCCTCTATCGATTTGCATGGAGAGTTTGCTGTTACAGCTTATACTGTAGTGCATGATTTTATTACGGATCAAATAAAGTTAAAAAATAAGTATGTTTTGATTATTCATGGAAAGGGTAGTGGAAAATTAAAAGAGGAAGTGCATCATATTTTATCTCAGGATAAACGAGTGGTTCAGTACCAATTAGACGGATCTAATCTTGGGCAAACCATAGTTGAATTAAGAGTCTAAAGTTCATTTTTCTTCCAGCATTTGACTTTTTTTGTAAATTGTAGTATACTTTATGTACACAAGGGGATAGAAAAAGTCAATGCAATATACACAAATTTGACATTTTTGATATTTTGTGATATAATGTAATTACGAGATGAGTAATAGAGGGGGTTTTATATATGAAAAATTTCGTTTTAGATTATGTGAATGAGAATGAATTTAGAAAGTTGGAAAGATCTCTTAAGAAATATAATATGAGAGCGTTTAAGAAGTTAAATTTCGATTATTATCCTGAAATGAGAGATGGTAAATTTCCTGGTGAGATGATTAGTAAAAACAAAGAAGCTGGGACTGAAACTTATGAACTTAAATTACCAAGTGATCCAATGTTTGCTCAAGTTCATGGAGAGGTTAAGTTAATTTATACAGTTTATAAAAAAGAAGAAACTATTATGTTAAAAGAGATATTACCTAAAGATATCTTACTTGAAGGACATCGAAGTGAACTTGGAACTTATAAAGGAATCATGATTAGTAAAGCCAATGCTTCTAAAGATATTTTCAAAATTGACTTGCTAAATATGTTACAAGAAAAGGAATAATTTTTCCTTTTTTTTATTGTAATTTTATGCTATAATGTTTTTGTGCTTTTATTACCCAGTAGCCAAGTGGTAAGGCAGTGGGCTCTGACCCCATCATTTCGTAGGTTCGAATCCTACCTGGGTAGCCAATTTTTTTAGATATTTTTTTAAAAATGTCTTGTATTTTGATAAATACTATTGTATAATTAAGTAGTTGTTGGACCTCTAGCTCAGTTGGTTAGAGCACTCGGCTCATAACCGATTGGTCGTAGGTTCGAGTCCTACGAGGTCCACCATTTATTACTGCAGGTGTGGCGAAATTGGTAGACGCATTAGACTTAGGATCTAACGCTTTACGGCATGGGGGTTCAAGTCCCTTCACCTGCACCAGTGACGAATCTGTTCGAACTATTCGAACTTTATATATAGAGAACTTGAAAAAAGTTCTTTTTTATGTTATTATGTATTTAGCAAGAAAACTTGCATAAAATAAAAAAGAGGAACATTTAAAGTTGCTAGTGAATGTCGCCTCAATTAATTGAGTTGGACACTCTATCTAAGCAGATGAGTGTCTATTTTTTTATGACTAATACCAATAAGGTAAGAAGTGATAAAATGATACAGATGTATCTTAGGAGTTTAATTACATAAACTCTTTTTTTCATCGATATCTACCTCCTTCCTTTTTCAAGACTGGAGGACGACACTCACATTAAATGTTCCTAATAAAATTATGCCAAACATTTATTCGCGACTCAATAGTTTTACTATATTTTTTCTATTATATATAATAAACCATAGTATTTTGATATTAATGTCAAAATACCTAGGGGGTTAAATATTTTGTCAAAACAAAATAATGGAAAAATTTTGACAAAACAATGTTTTTATGATAATATTTGTATGTAAGCAGAAAGAACTGCATAAAATAAAAAAGGGAACATTCAGTTTAGCAATGTTGAATGTCTACCCAAAATTATTTGGACGACATTTAATTCATATGCGAATTAAGTGTCATTTTTTTATTACTACTATCATAATGATAAGGAGAAATAAAATGATAGTAATGTATCGAAGAACTTTGATTATAAAGTTTCTTTTCTTCATCATTATCAAACCTCCTCTCTATAAGAGATTTGGTAGACACTCAACAACTGATATTCCCTATGAAAATTATACTATTAAACAATTATATAAACAAGCGAACAAGTAAAAAAATGTAACAATTTTATAAAGTTGTGATATACCTATATTAGTTAGTAAGTTATTATTACCTATTAATGTTTGTAAGAAAAGTTATTCGACTTCTTCTTCGTGGGCACCATTAAAGAATCTGGTTGAACTTTGGTTCAATTTACTAATAAAAATCAATTCTTGAAATGGAATTGATTTTTTGTTTTGCAAAAGAAAGGAATGATTTAATGGTAAATATTATTAAACAAAAAATTGATATTGAAGAATTCGATTTAGAAAGCAAAAATGATGACTTTTAGAGGTAAAACTTTATTTCATCTTTATTTTTTTGTAATTTTTTTTACTGATTTTAAACTATAATAAGAAGGTGGAGTCAATGTGGGAATTTGGGATTATTCTATAGCACTCTTAACGCACTTTAGAGTTTTTCTTTTAGACTTTATTCGAATCGTATTTGACCCGTTTTTTTTCTTATGTTATACTAAGTTTAATTGAAGATAGGAGGTGTGTGTATGAAAAAAGGTTTCAAATTTTTGGGGGTTTTGGTTCTTGTTGGTGCTTTGTTTTTCGCTGCTGGATGTGAAAAAAAGGATATGAGTCGTGTTGTTGGAACTTATGAAGGTCAATTTACAAAATTCGTAGGAGATCCTGATGAGGCTAAGAATACCGAAGATGCTTTTTCTATTGAATTAAAAGAAGATGGGACTGGTATTCATCATCGTGATGATTTAGATTTAAGTATTACTTGGACTTTGGATGGAGAAAACTTTACTATGAAAGAGACTTTTTTAAAGATTTCTATAGATTATACAGGAACTTTAAAAGATGGAAAATTAGATATCTTTAATGGAGATCCTACTAATGATGTTACTTGCGAGTATGTATATCAAAAAAAATAAAGAACGTTTCTGTTCTTTATTTTTTAATAGTTTAATGTTTCCATTGATGGAGGCATATTTTGTTTGGGTTCTTGATTAATAGTTTCAAATTTGGCTTCTTCCATCTTCTTTTGATTTCTATCTACTTTTCCAATGATAGCATTTTTCAAGTCGCTTTGTTTTTCACCTAAGTCATCTTCAATATCGATTACTCTTAGTACTTCTTCAAAGCTTGTAAGGCCATTAATAACTTTGATTAATCCATCGTTTAATAAACTTGTTGCCGTTCCTGTATTATAAATTAACTCACGTATTTGTTCTTTGGGCATATTATTTACGATTGCATCTCTGATTTCTTGATTTAAAACCAGTACTTCATGTAAAGGAATACGTCCTGTATATCCCTTATAGCAGTTATTACATCCAACTGGTTTATAGATGTTTTCAATATCCATTCCAAGGGCAGCTTTAAACACTCTTTTTTCATAATCTGTTGTTGGTCTTGCTTCTCTACATTTAGGGCATAATTTTTTACATAATCTTTGAGAGATGATGGCTTCTAGAGCAGAACCTAGTAAATATCTTTCTACTTCCATATCTACAAGACGTTCTATGGTTGTCAGAGAGTTGTTTGTGTGGATGGTGGATAATACTAAGTGACCTGTAATCGAAGCACGTACAGCAATTCTTGCGGTTTCGTTATCACGAATCTCTCCAATCATGATAATGTCTGGGTCTTGACGTAAGATAGAACGTAAGGCTGTGGCAAATGTCAGACCGATTTCACTCATGGTTTGAACTTGATTGATTCCGGCGATTTTCATTTCGACTGGGTCTTCAACGGTGATAATATTTCTGCTTTCTGTATTTAGGGTTTCTAGTATGGCATATACCGTGGTTGATTTACCTGATCCGGTAGCTCCTGTGACTAAAATGATTCCATTTGGTTTGCTTATGGCTTTTTGAACTAATTCATAATTTCTTTCTGAAAATCCTAGGGAATCTAAACTACTTGTTGTAGCAGAGTAATCTAGCAAACGGATAACGACTTTTTCGCCATATACAATTGGTAGAGTAGAGACACGGAAATCCAAATCTTTTCCGTCTGCAGTCATTTTAATCGCACCATCTTGAGGGATTCTTGATTCTGTAATATTCATTCCTGAAATAATTTTTACTCTGGTTACGAGATTCTTTTTTACTGCTTCTGGAACTACAGCATATAAAATTAGTTCTCCATCTACACGAATACGCACGTTTAAAACATCTGGTGTGGGATCCATATGAATATCGCTGGCTCTTTTTCTTGCTGCGTCTAAAAGCATTTCATTCACGATGTCAACGATTGGTTGGTTTTGATAATCATATTCTGTAAACATCACTGCATCACCTTTAGTTCCCTTATTCTTGTTTTATTTTAACATAGACCTAAAAAAAATACAATTCTTATATCGGTTTTTCTTTCTATTTTTTTACACTTGATGTATAATACGAGTTAGGTAAGGGAAAAAGAGTTGATATTATGAATTCCATTAGACAGTTGCTTCATTCTTCCAAACGTTCTTGGTTGTTATTAATTTGTATTTTTCTCTCTTTAATGGGTGCTTTTGCAATGTTGCTTTCAAAACATTTACTAGAAGTACAAATTGATGCTAGGTTATCCAAAGCTTCTAAGGAACAGGAAACTTTAGTTTTTACTTATCTTCCTAGTGAGGATAAAAAAAGGGTTTTAATCTATGAAGATGATACTTATCATTACTATTATTATGGAATACAAGAGGCTTCTATTCATTATGAAAGCACTTATACTTCCTTTCCAAACGCTTTAAAAAAAGAGTATATTACGATTGAGGGTATGTTAGATGGTTGTGTGAAAAAAGAATCGACAGCGAATACGAATTTTTATGTTCATGCATCTACTAAAGAGAAGGAAGATTTTCAATTTGCTATTGAGACTCGGAAGGATGAAGAAGGAAATACTCTTGGCTTTTATATTACTTTTGCTCCTACGAAGGTAGATTTAATCAAGTATTTGAGTCAAGGTGACGCTTTAGAAAATATGCGTTTAGAATCACTACAAAAAAAATGTTAAATATTTCTGAGAATACTAGGGAGTAAAGCCCTATGTGACAAAAGGTTAGAATTGAGAGAAGGAATAGTTTTAAAATGATTCCTAAAAAACTAATTTTGAAGGAGGTTTTTGCTTTTCCAATTGCTTGCATGGTGCTAATTAAAGGAGATTCTAAGTAGAATAGTACAAATATGGGAGCAAGTAAGGAAATGTAGGCAGCACCAGATGTGGTTCTATATAGAATTTTTAAGAGATTATCTTTGGCTATGAGGATTCCTATGGAAGATAGAAATCCAATTGTAAAAGAATAGAATAAGGCTTGTTTGAGTCTTTTTTTTAGTTTGATATAGTTTTTTTTACTATAGTGCTTTGATATTTCTGGTATGAGGATTTGGTCGATTGCTGAGATGAAAAAGGAAGGCATGGTTAGTAGACCTAGGGCATAGGCATGGTAAGACGCGTATTCACCTAAGATATAGTGGTTTGAATATCCATTTAGTAAGAGGAGATTTGTGAGTATAATGGGTTCTAGAAAGAATCCTATGTTCCCTATGAGTCTTGAAGATACACAGGGGATACTTGTTTCTAAAAGAGAGGATAGAATTTTTCTTTGAGGGATAAAATCTTTTTTTTCAATATGGATTTTTTTAGGTAAAAATAGAAAAAAGATGAAACAACTCACTGATTCTGTTAAAATGCTAATCAGAATGAAACAAATCAGCCCTGCTAGTGCGTTATGCATTACTAATTTTGGAAGGAAAAAGATTAAAAAGAGGATTCTAATACTTTGTTCTATCATGTTGGATAATGTATTTGGAAGTACTTTAAATTTACCTAGAAAGTATCCTTTGAATATGGAAGAAAAGGATATAAATGGTAATGTTAATGCCATGGCTTTGATGATGGGGATGACCTCTTTTTGCTTTAGAAATATTTGAGCTATAAAGTCTGAGAAATGGTAGAATATAAATATTAAGATTCCTTCTAGTAGAAGTGCAAAAAAGAAGGAAGTGGTAAGAATTCTTTTTTCTGAGAATCGTTCTTCACTTATGAGTTTAGAGATGGACAAAGGAAGAGCAAACGTGGCTAAGGCAACCATTAACGAGTAGGTTGGAACAGCTATGGTATAGAGTGCTAAGGCTTCTTCTCCGATGGCTCTGGTAAAAAGAATTTTAATGATAAAACTTTGTATTTTTACGATGAAACCACCTATTAATAGAACTATAATTGACATTTTAAATGTATCTTTTTTCAATATTCATCTTTCCTATTCTTTCACAATGATATATAATAATATATGAGGAAACACTTCTATTTTAGAAGAGGATGTGATTTTGTGAATAAAGAACGATTTAAAACGATAGAAGAACTATATCAAAGAGTTTATCCAGCTTTAAGAATTAAAGTCAAAGATATGAAACTGGAAAAACTGGCTTTGATTGACGAAAAAAGTTTGTGGGATTATTTTTGCAATAAAAAATGGAGGATACAGAAGTCCATTACATTAGGTGAGATGATTGATGATATTTTGAACACGGATAGTTTTCAAATCTATCATGAAATGAAGGGAATGTTTGGTCGTGAAGATTGATGTAAATAAGCAGAGTAGTATTCGAATTTCAGGAAGTAAAATTCTTTATTTTGACCCTTTGGAATGGAATTATAAGCATGATGCTGATTATATTTTTATTACGCATTCTCATTTTGATCATTTTTCTCTTCTTTCTATTTTAGAGTTGAAAAAAGATTCTACTGTCATTGTGACTCCAAAAGATATTGTAGAAGAATTATTATCTATTGGGATTGGGGAAGAGTACATTTTAGTTGTTTCTCCAAATCAAAAAATCGTTTTAAAAAATTTGGAGATTCGTACGATCCCTGCTTATAATTTGCATAAGAAACATCATCCTAAAGATAAAGGATGGGTTGGATACTTGGTAGATTTTGATGGAGTTACTTATTATATTGCAGGAGATAGTGATGTGACTAGTTCTGCGAAAGAGGTAAAATGTGATGTGGCTTTTTTGCCGGTTGGAGGAACCTATACGATGGATTGTCTTGAGGCTGCTAGTCTATGCAATCTTATTCATCCTAAACTTGCCATTCCTATTCACTATGGTTATGTAGTTGGAAGTATTAAAGATGCTGAGATTTTTAAAAAACGTTTGGATAAAGATATTGAATGTAAAATTTTTATGAAAGGAGAACAACAAGATTAGTCATGAAAATAGAAAAACAAATGGAGGAATTTCTTGATGCTTGTGGTAAGGTATTGTCTTCCAGTGATCTAGAGAGCATTAAGAAAGTTTTAATTTATGCTCAAGAAAAGTATGATGGAGTAAAAAGATTAAATGGGAGTCCTTATTTTGAACATGCCATCGATGTAGCGCGAATTTTGCTGGATTTTGGGGCAGATGTGGTTACTTTAACCGTCGCTATTTTGCATGGTGTCATTAATAATTCTGAAGTTTCTAAAGAAGAATTGGAAGAGAATTTTGGCAGTGAAGTAGCTGATTTGGTTGACGTTGTTTCTAAACTGAATCGTCTTGAATTGCAAGATGATTCTGAACATTCTGCACTTTCTTTAAGAAAAGTCCTTGTAGGGATGAGTGAAGATGTAAGAGTTTTGTTTTTGAAACTTGCTGATCGTTTACAAAATTTGAGGACTGCTCAGGAAATTTCTGAAGAGGAAAGAAAAAAAATGGTTCAAGATACGATGTCAGTTTTAATCCCAATTGGACATCGGCTTGGAGTTTCGCGAATTACTAGTGAAATGGAAGATTTATGCCTTCGTTATTCTAAACCAGATGTGTATCAAGATATTTTGGAACGATTGAATGTTAGCAAAGAAGAACTTAAAGATTCTTTGAGTGAAATGGAACAAGATCTTTCAGAAATGTTGATGGAACAGAGCATTCCTTTTCGGATTAAGAGTCGTGTAAAGAGTGTCTATAGTATTTATAATAAACTAAGTAATGGAAAAAAATGGGAAAACATCTATGATATTTTGGCATTGAGAATCATTGTAGAAACGATTCCTCAATGTTATTTGACTATTGGTTTAATTCACGCTAAATATCGACCTATTCCGGGTAGATTTAAGGACTATATTGCTATTCCTAAAGCTAATATGTATCAAAGTTTACATACAGGAGTTTTTGGAAGTGATGGACATCGTTATGAGATTCAGGTTCGAACCGAAGAGATGGATGAATTTGCAGAAAAGGGATTCGCTGCTCATTTTGCTTATAAAGAAAAGCATAATAATAATGTCAAAAGTGTGATGGAACAAAAGTTGGAGAGTTTTAGAAACTTAATTGAATCGACTGATACTTTATCCGATATTGAATTTGAAGGAACCATTCAAAATGATTTATTAAATGAAAGTATTTATGTTTTTACGCCAAAAGGAGATGTTTTGGAACTTCCAAAGGGTTCTACTCCTCTTGATTTTGCATATCGGATTCATAGTGCAGTGGGGGATAGCACAGTTCAAGCTTTAGTTAATGATGTGAGTGTTCCCCTAGATTATGAACTTCATAATAATGATATTGTTAAAATCCGGACAAATCCTAGTGCAACTCCGAGCAAAGAATGGTTAAATTATTGTAAAACATCTCATGCAAAAAATAAGATTAAAGCTTACTTTAGCAAGCAAGAAAAGGATATTTATACCGAAAAAGGAAAAGTGATTTTACAAAATGAACTTCGTAAGAGAAAACTTTCTTTTGATACTGTTTTTGCTCCGGACAATTTAAAAAAGATTTTAAGTGATTTAAAACTAGAAGATTTAGAAGATTTATATTTTTCTATTGGATCGCTTCGATATACGGCCTCCTATATTATTAGTTTGGCTTCGGAAGATAAAAGTGAAGTTGTCGATCTTTATATGGAACGATTACTCGCTTCTAAACCTCAAAACCAAAAGAAGAATACCACAAGTGATGTTTTAGTAGGTGGAGAAGATCATATTTTAGTGTCTTTAGCAAAATGTTGTCATCCAATCCTTGGAGATGAGATTAAAGGATATGTTACGAAGGGAGATGGCGTTTCGGTTCATAGAAGTAATTGTAAGAACTTACTTTCTAGTGAAGCAAGATTTATTGATGTGGAATGGAGACCGATGTCCTATACTTACCTAGCCAAAGTGAAAGTAACCTGTGAATCTGGAAAAAATTATTTAATGGATCTTGTTGGAAAGGCCACAAGTAAGAATGTAACCATTGATTCTGTGAAGACAAAAAGTGATGATTCTAAAACAGTTTATGAATTAATGGTAAAAGTAGCTTCGAAGGATGAATTGGATCGTTTTATGGATAGTTTACTTCAATTTCAGTTTGTCGAAAGTGTGGAGAGAATATGAGAGTGGTTGTTCAAAGAGCACGGGATGCATCTGTAAGTGTTGAAAATCAAGTTGTTGGACATATTGATGAGGGATTAATGATTTTGGTAGGGTTTACTGAAGGAGACAATTTAGAAAAGATTCAATATCTTGCTAAAAAGTGTTTGAATTTAAGAATATTCCCTGATGAAAATGGGGTTATGAATAAAAGTGTCTTAGAGGTAGGAGGTTCTATTTTATCTGTTTCTCAGTTTACTTTGTATGCTGATACGAACAAAGGAAATAGACCAAGCTATGTTCATGCCTTAAACGGAGATGAGGCTGTAAAATTGTATGATTGTTTTAATGAAGAATTGAGAAAAGAAGTGGTTGTTGAGACCGGTGTTTTTGGAGCTGATATGGAAGTTTCATTTACAAATATGGGACCGACTACAATTCTTATAGAACGGTAGTTTTATATGGAATATAAAAGATTTGGAAGTCGGATTGTTGTAAGAATCGATAAGGGATAAGAAATATTAGAACAGATCAAAGAACTTGCTTTAAAGGAAAATATTAAATTAGCTAGTATTGCAGGATTAGGAGCGGTTCATGATGTAACCGTAGGCGTGTTTAAAACGAAAGAAAAAAAATATTATGCAAATCATTTTGAAGGAGATATGGAAATTGTATCTTTAACGGGTTCCATTAATACCATGAATCATGAGTTCTATTCTCACTTGCATATGGCAGTTGGTGATGAAAAGGGCAATGTCGTTGGAGGACATTTAAATAGGGCTGTTGTTTCGGCTACGGTTGAAATGTTTGTTGATGTTATTGATGGTGTTGTGGATAGAAAATTGGATGAAGAACTTGACTTACATTTATTTCAATTTGAATAAGAACTTGAAAGGGTTCTTTTTTGGTAGTTTCAATATTTGGTAGAACGTTGGTTCAATTTGCATTTGACTAAAGTGTTAAATTGCTATACAATAGGAATGTATTTTTAAGCAAAGAACCAAGTACATGATATCCCTACTTTTAAGAGAAGGCTAGATGGTGGAAATGCCTAAAGCAAATATTTTGGAACAACGTCTTAATGAATGCTTAAATCCGGATTATTTCCGTTATAAAATAATAAAGAGTACCTAGGTAAAGTAAGGTGGCACCGCGCGGGTTTTCGCGTCCTTACAATGCTTAGGTTTTTTCTACTTAAAGAAAGGGTGAGGATTGATGTATTTAAATGAATTGTGGAAGAAAAAGGAAGATTTTTTAGGAAAAGAAATTGTTGTAAAAGGATGGATTCGAAATCATAGACCTCAAAAGGAATTTGGATTTATTGATTTTAGTGATGGGACTTGTTTTAAACATTTGCAAATTGTTTATGATAAGAGTAATGATAATTTCTTAGAATATACTAAGTTATCGAATGGATCTTCTATTGAAGTCAAAGGTACTTTAATTAAAAGTGAAGGAAAAGGGCAAGATGTTGAGTTAAAAGCAAGTAGTATTGTTTTACTTGGTGATTGTAGTGAAGATTATCCTTTACAACCGAAGAAACATTCTATGGAGTTTTTTAGGGAGATTGCTTATCTTAGACCTAGAGCGAATACGTTTCAAGCAGTCTATCGAATCAGAAGTGTAGCAGCAATGGGAATACACGAGTATTTCCAAAGCCATGGTTATGTTTATGTGCATACTCCTTTATTTACCACAACGGATTGTGAAGGAGAAAACCAAATGTTTAAGGTTACAACACTAGATTTCAATAAGTTGCCTAGAACTGAGCAAGGCGATGTTGATTTTTCAAAGGATTTATTTGGAAAAGAGACGTTTATTACTGGAACGGGTCAATTGCATGGTGAAGCATGTGCGATGGCATTTAATAAAATTTATACGTTTGGGCCTACTTTTAGAACAGAAAAATCTAATACAAAAACCCATGCTAATGAATTTTGGATGATTGAACCTGAAATGGCTTTTATGGATTTAAATGATTTGATGGATGCCGAAGAAGAGATGTTAAAAAGTGTTGTAGGATATGTTTTAGAAAGATGTAGCGATGAAATTGATTTCTTAGATAAATTTGTTTCGAATGGGTTAAGAGAGAAACTAGAAAATTTAGTGAAGTCTACGTTTGTAAGAATTACTCATCATGACGTGATTGATTTACTTAAGAAAGCAGATGTAGAGTGGGAGTTTGAGCCTGATTATGAAGGAGATATCGCCAAAGAACATGAAAAATATATTACTGAGTATTATTCTGCTCCAGTTTTCATAACAAATTGGCCTAAGGATATTAAAGCTTGGTATATGAAGTTAAATGAGGATGGTAAGACGGTTGCAGCAGTAGACTTGGAAGTTCCTGGGTCTGGTGAATTGATGGGTGGTTCTCAAAGAGAAGAAGATTTTGATAAATTAATGGAGCAAATTAAGACTCATCATGTTGATACCAAAGAAATTGAGTGGTATATTAATTTAAGAAGATATGGGGGATGTTATCACTCTGGTTATGGAATGGGATTTGAAAGACTTATTATGTATTTAACGGGTATTGAAAATATCAGAGATGTTATTTTGTTCCCTAGAACTCCAGGTAATTGTGATTTTTAATGGCAAGGCATAATGATATGGAGTCTTGCTTTAAGGCTACTATAGATACGTTTCTTTTGTATCGGTACAATAAAATATCGAAGTATCATTTAGATCATGGATTCTTTGAAGGGCTAAAAACGAATGCAAAAGAATTTTTGAATCTATATAATTTAGAACATCATAGTAGTTTATCACTTTATGAAGCATTGAAGGCTTATAACGAAGAAAGGAAGGAAAAATATGGAAATCAAATTCACCCATGGATTGGTAGATAAATATGCAAAAGATTTAATGTTTGAATTAACTGAGGAAGAAAATCAAAATGTTTTAGACGAATTTGAAGTTATTAAAGAAAATATGGATTCGATTGCTGGAATGAAAAATATCAGTGATGTTGAGCCAATGACTCATCCTTTGGAATATGAGGATGTGGTTTTAAGAAATGATGAAGTAGGGGAAGAATTAAGTGTAGAAGAAGTTCTTTCTAATGCTAAAGATAAAACATTAGAAGAAATTATTGTTCCAAAGGTGGTGGAATAAAATGAAAAGTGTTCTATTAAATATTCATGATAAGCAAAAAGAACTGGATAGAACTTTTGATGAGATTCAAGAGCATCAAAAAAATTATAATTCTTTTGTTACTCTTTTAGAAAAAGTACCTTTAAAAGAGGAAACTTCTTCTTTGTTAAGTAATGTGTGTTATGCCCTAAAAGATAATTATTCTACAAAAGGTATCTTAACTACGGCTTCCTCTAATACTTTAAGAGATTATATTCCACCTTTTAATTCTACTGTTTATGAAAAACTAGAGGCTGCTGGGGCTATCTGTGTTGGAAAAACAGTTTTAGATGAATTTGGAATGGGTGGAACTGGGACGACAGGTCATACTGGTGTTGTTAGAAATCCTTTTGATACGAGTCGTATTGCTGGAGGGTCTAGCGCTGGTTCTTGTGCTGCTGTGGCAAGCGGTTTAGTTCCTTTTGCTATTGGTTCTGATACTGGCGATAGTGTCAGAAAACCAGCTGCTTACTGTGGAATTGTCGGGTATAAACCTACTTATGGAATGATTTCTAGATGGGGGATGTTGCCTTTTGCTAGTTCTTTAGATCATGTTGGAATTTTTACTCGTAGTGTGTTAGATGCTGCGATTGTAGCAGATGCTTTAAAGGGAAAAGATGAGAAAGATATGACCACTTGGGATTCTTCTTCTATTCATTTGCAAGAATCAGTAGAAAATTCTAAGGATCAAAAATATAAATTATTCTATATTAAAGAGATAGTGGAGGAAGAAAATTATTCTAATATCAAGGAAAATCATCGTCAAGTGATTGAGAACTTTAATGCGGTCTTGGAACATTGTCAAAAGAATGGAATTTTGGTAGAAGGTGTTTCTATAGATAAGGATTTACTTGCTAAAATTCCTTCTGTTTATACATGTATTTCCTGTGCTGAGGCAACTAGCAATATGTCAAATTTAACTGGTATTTCTTTTGGGCCAAGAGAAAATGGTTCGAAAATTGATGAACTTATGACAAACTTTAGAACTAAGAATTTTTCGCCATTGATTAAGAGAAGATTTGTCATTGGCTCTTATGTATTACAAAGCGAGAATCAAGAAAAGTATTTTGTTAATGCACAAAGAGTTCGCAGACTTTTAGTTGAAGAATTAAAAAAATATTTTCAAGAGTATGATGGGCTTATTTTACCATGTTCTTCTAGTATTGCTAGTAAAATTGAAGATGCGAAAGATATGATGAAGAAAAGTGATGATTTAGCAATTTTAGAAAATCATATGGCTCTAGGAAACTTTGGAGGATTTCCTAGCATCACCATTCCTTGTGGCAAGGTAGATGGTATGCCAATTGGGTTAAATATTACTGGAAATGTTTATGAAGATGAAAAAGTACTTTCTTTGGCTTCTAGAGTAGAAGAAATCATTGAGGAGGAGGTGTAGAAAATGGAATACGTACCAACGATTGGAATTGAAATGCATTGTGAGATGAAGAGCAATAGTAAGGTTTTTTCACCAGCTGCAAATACCTATTCAAAACATTCCAACACGCATGTTTCTCCTATTGATATGGGGCTTCCTGGGGTATTACCTACTGTTAATAAGGAATGTGTTAGAAAGTCTATCATGATGGCTTCTATCTTACATTGCGAAATTCCTGAAGTATTGTGTTTTGATCGAAAGAATTATTATTATCCTGATTTACCAAAAGGATTTCAAATTACCCAAAGTCACATGCCAATTGGTATCCATGGAGAAATTGAAGTGCCTTATGGAGAATCTACTTTAAAGGTAAAAATTCATGATATTCATCTTGAGGAAGATTCTGCCAAGATGGAACATTTGGAAAGAGAATCTTTAATTAACTATAACCGTGCTGGAGTTCCTTTGCTGGAACTTGTTACAGAACCTGTTTTTCATTCTATAGATGAGACGATTGCTTTCTTAGAGTACATTCGAAGAGTTTATCAATTTACAGGGATTTCGGATGCGGATATGAAAAAGGGGCAAATTCGTTGCGATGTGAATGTTTCTATTAATGAGGAGGATGGTAGTCTTGGAACAAAGGTCGAAGTTAAGAACGTCAATTCTTTTTCCAATATTGAAAAAGTATTAGAATGCGAAATAAAACGTCAAATTCAGTTAATTGATAATGGAAAAAGAGATGAAATTGAACAAGAAACAAGACGTTATGATGAGGCAACCAACTCTACTATTCGGATGCGTAGTAAAGTAGACGCCATTGACTACAAGTATTTTGTGGAACCTAACATTCCTAAGATTAAAATTGATCCCGATTGGGTCAAAGAAATACAAGACTCCATTATAGAACTTCCTCTGTCTAGAAGAAATCGATATCAAGCGTTAGGACTTACGAGTGAAGATATAAAGATTCTTTTAAGAGAAAGAACTATTTCTGATTATTTTGATGAATGCATTACCCTTGGTTGTGAAGCAAAAATGGCCTCTTCTTGGATTACATCGATTATTTTAGCAAACTTAAAAGATGAGGAGTCTTCGATTGAAGATTTTAAAGTACAACCAAAAGATTTGGCTAAATTATTAAGTAAAGTTTTAGATAAGACGATTTCGAATAAGCAGGCAAAAGAGATTTTTGATAGAGTATTAAAGGAAGATATTTTGATGGAGAAAGCCATTGAAACTAGTGATGTTCAGATATCAGATGAAGCTTATCTAGATTCTCTTGTTAAATCTATTGTAGAGGCTCATCCTAGTGAGGTAGAGGCCTATAAAAATGGAAGAACCAACTTGTTTAATTTCTTTGTTGGAAATGTAATGAAAGAAACTAAAGGAAAGGCTAACCCTGTTTTAACAAAAGAAATTATAGAAAAATATTTACAATAAAAAAATCCGATATTTTCGGATTTTTTTAACCTTTAGGATAAGGTTTTCTTTGATTGGTGAGACTTAACAAGTAATCTAGTGACACTCCATAGAAATTTGCTAGAATTATTAATTTGTCGATAGGAATGACTCTGGCTCCTGTTTCATATCTTGAGTATTGTACTTGATTAATCTTTAAAACAGCAGCGATTTCTTTTTGAGTCAAGTCTCGATCCTTTCGGATTTCCCTTAATCTTTCAATATTCATACATCTCACCAAATTCATTGTGCCATACTTTTTAACTTTTATGTTTATATTATAACCGAATTGGGATAAAAAATCGACAGTTTTATTTTTTTTGTATACTTTATTCTGTTTATTATATTATATTTTATTTTATATCCTTGATTCTACAGACAAATAATGTTATATTATATTTATAATAGAGGTGTATGAAAAATGAAGCAAAGACTAAATTATAAAAAGAAAGTGATTTATTTTGGGATAATAGGTGTCCTTTTGCTCATAGGAGTATCCTATGCCATCTGGCAATTAAATTTTACTCAGGATAGTTCTAATACTTTATCTGTTGCTTGTTTTAGTGTGACTTATACTGAACAAGATAACATCTCTCTTTTAAATACTTATCCGATGCTCGATAGTGAAGGAAAGAATCTAACACCTTATCAAGTTACGATTAAAAATAATTGCAGTGAATACGGTGCTTATCAAGTGAATCTAGAAGTGTTAAATACTACGACTTTAGATAGTGCATTTGTTAAAATCATGTTTGATGAGCAAGATCCAAAATTATTAAATTCTTATACTGCAGTAGAAAAAACTTTAAGTGATGCTACTTCTGCCTATAAAATGACTACAGGGTATTTAAAGCCAAATGAAGAGAGAACCTACACTTTAAGACTTTGGCTTGATGAAAATGTTACTTTAGAAGACCATGTCGAAGGAAAGAAGTTTGCTTCCAAAATCACGATTGCTAATACCTATAAAGCAAGTGCTCCAACATCTTTAGAAGAATGTGAAGCACAGTACGGTGAAGGGGCCGCTATTTGTAATATCATAGCTAGTGCTGACCCGACTAATTCCAAATGTTTGCAAGTTAATGAAGATGGTTCAATTAAAGATCCATATTCAACAACAGAAGAACCAATAATCTGTACTATGGAAGATGATTATGGAACTTCTTATTACCTAAGAGGAAATCATCAAGATAATAATGTCAAATTTGCTAACATGTGCTGGAAGTTAGTCAGAGTAACTGGAAGTGGAGGATTAAAACTCATCTATAATGGAGATTTAGATGCCAATGGCAAGTGTACAACAACATCAGGAGAGCACTCAGGATTTGCAGGATTTGCAGGACAAACTTTGTCCTTATCTGGAAATAAAGTATATGGAAGTTCTTACACCAAAGAAGGAACTACTTACACCTTAACTGATACTTCTACATTAAACTGGACTAACGATTCAGCAAGTATCATAGGAAAATATACCTGTGGAGATACGAATACTTCTTGTACTACTTTATATGTTGTTACAGGAGAATATAGTTCAAGTCAAGGCTATGCTTTAAAACTAGACCAAAGTACCAATTATGCCCAGATAGGTACGAGTGCATTTAATTCAAGTTATAACTCACCAGCCTATGTAGGATATATGTATAATGATGTCTATACGTCTAATAGTAAAAGCTTATCATCTAATACAAATAACTATTACTATGGGGAGTCATTCACCTACACAGGAGGAACCTATACATTAAATAATACAGTACAATTTGCTGATGTTTCAGACAGCACAAATCAAACAAACTTAAATACTCATCATTATACCTGCTTTAATGCAAGTAATAATACCTGTACAGAATTGTATTACATCTATTATTTAAGTGGAACAACTCCATACTATATCAAACTCAATGGAAACGAAACAGGACCTGAAGCTTTAAACAAAATGGTAACTAATAATGATATTAATGTAAAAAATAGTCACATTAAAGGAGCCATAGATTGGTGGTACGAACAAAATATTAAGAATACCGAATATGAAAGTAAATTAGAGGATACGGTGTTCTGTAATGACAGGACCGTAGATGCCCTAGGAGGATGGAGTGAAACAGGAAGTTTAAGTAGCTATTTATACTTTAATGCATATAATAGTAAATATTATTTAAAATGTCCAAATAAAAGAGATGCGTTTACAGTAAGTGATGGTAATAAAGGAAATAGTGCCTTAACATATCCAATAGGGCTATTAACAATAGCAGAACATAGTTTAATAGGAAATTATACAGCTAATAAAACAGGAACTTATTATTGGTCCTCTGCGCCTTCCTATTTCATCAGCTACAATGCTATTGAGAGGTACGTGGACTCGACGGGTTCTTGGTACAGCAGCAACAATGTGCTCAATTCTTTCGGCGCCCGGGTGGCTCTTTCCCTTCGCCCAGGCACAACGTTTAAAAGTGGTGGAGAGGGAAGTGCAAGTAATCCATACGAAGTAGAATAATATCTAACCTAAGAGATTCATATCTTCATTTGTTCTAGAAAATATTTCAACCAGAATGGTTGCAAGGCCTGCTAAAACAAAGAAAATATTTGTGATAAAACTGACATCATTTAAGATGTCTTTTTTTAGATTGACGTGTCCATGTTCTTTTTTATAACGAATGTAAGCTCGATATAAAAAATAAAGATAGATAAAAAAAATGATTATTCCATTATCAAGATTTAGAAAATGAAATGCTTGATAGTCTTTCTTTTGATGATGAAGAGTATATTCTCTTTCAAACTTATTTGAGAGGATGGCCATAATTGATAAGAATATATAAATAATCCAAATACAATCTTCGATTTGTAAATTTTTTAAAGTCTCTTCTAAATCACTCATAGTTTATTTTATGATGTTGTGATATAATACTTTCAAGGAAGTGAAGAGGTATGAAAAACAAATATCAAAGAATGAGCAAAGAAGAGAAAGCCAAAGTGAAATCCAAATATTATGCAACAGAGAAAGGCAAAGAGATGAAAGCAAGATTAGATCGTTTAATAGTGCTTGGAATCATTGGAATTTGTTTTTCAATATTCTTAGTGGTGAGTGGTATTCTAGCAAATAAAATAGAGTGGTATACTTGGGTAGTAGCCATTACATTATTAATTTTTTCAATTGTTTACATCGTTGGTTCTATTACAATTAGAGGAAAGGTTTTAAACCAATTTGCAATTAAAAACGTAAAATAAGTGTAAACTTATACTAAAAATTGTCGAAAATGGCAATTTTTTTGCTTTTAAAAAAAGGAAATCCCCTTTTTCCCTTGAATATATATAAGTAGGGGAGGAATTAGATGCCAAGAATAGATGGCGATGTCGTAGAAAATATTCGAGCCAGTGCCGATATAGTAGAGATCATTAGCAAATACATTCCTCTCGAACAAAGAGGAAAGAACTTTTTTGGGGTTTGTCCTTTCCATGCCGATCATTCCCCATCTATGAGTGTCTCAAGAGAAAAACAAATGTATAAATGTTTTTCTTGTGGTGCTGCCGGGAATGTTTTTAAATTTGTAAGTGACATCGAAAACATAAGTTACTCTGAGGCTATTGCCAAAGTGGGTGAATACATTGGAATTACAGTAGAAGTCTCTTCGAAATACCAATCCAAAAGTAAATACGAAGAAGAATATCAAATCATGAATCTGGCAATGATGTATTATCAAAACCTATTAAATTCAGAGTATGGGAAAAAAGCAAAAGAATATTTAAAAAAACGGGGTTTAAATGAAGAGATGATGAAAGATTTCCAGATGGGACTTTCCATCAGTGGAAATACTTTACTATCTTTTTTAAAACAAAAGAATTATACAGAAGAACAATTACAAAACCTAGGACTAATTAATGAGTCCTATAACAAATATCATGATATATTCATAAATCGAATCATTTTTCCAATCCACAATCCGCAAGGAAAAGTGGTAGGATTTACCGCCAGGGTCTATGAAGGAAAAGAAGAACCAAAGTATCTAAACAGCAAAGAAACAGTCATATTTAAAAAAGGAAACATCCTATTTAACTATCATAGAGCAAGAGATGCCATTCGAACTTCAAAAGAAGTAATTTTAGTAGAAGGAAATATGGATGCCATTAGAATGGCAGCCTCAGGAATCAAAAACACGATTGCTCTGATGGGTACAGCCATGACAAGTGACCAAGTAAATATGATTCTAAAACTAAGAGTTCCTGTGGTATTGATGTTTGACAACGATAATGCAGGTCTCCTTGCTACAAGAACCAACGGAAGGCTTTTGCAAAACGCCGGAGCAGAGATTAAAGTCGTTCGTTTAGAAGGGGAAAAAGACCCAGATGAATACATCATAAATCATGGAGTAGAAGCAATGAGAGAAAACATTAAACATGCCATCTCCTTTGCCGAATTTGAATATCTCTCTTTAAGACAAGATAAAAACTTGAAGGATAGCAAAGAACTCGCTTCTTACGTCAAAGAAGTATTAAAATCAGTAGAAAAAGAAGATGACATCACCATCGATGTAACCCTTCATAAACTAGTGGATGAGTTTCACTTATCCTATGAAGTCTTAAAAAAAGAACTGGAAGATAGAAAAACACCCATAAAAGTAGAACTACCTAAAAATATGGATGAAAAAGCAAAAAAAAGGAAGAGTTCTTATGATATTAGTGCTTGCCATGTATTATACGCAATGATGAATGACGTGAAATACATCAAAGAATTCAAAGAAAAATTAGGATTCTTTAAAGAACAGAAATATCGAGATATAACAAGTGAAATCCTAGATTATGCAAGCCAAAGAACTAGTATCAACCTTGCAGATTTCTTGAGTTATGCTGAAGAGAGTCCTCTAAAAAAAGAAATTTATGAAGTCATTGAGAGTATAAATGAACTAGATTTTGAAGAAACTAGTATAGAGGAGTATCTTTATGTCATCAAAAAAGAACTACTAGAAAGTGAAATCAAAAGGTTAAAAGAAGAACAAAGAAATTGTCTTGATAGTACGCAAAAAAGTGAAATTGGAATGAAAATTGTATAAATAAAGAAAAAAATAGAAGAAATGAAGAAAGAAGTGTGTTGAAAATGACAAAATTTGAAATGAAGAAAAATGAACTCATTGAAAAAGGACAAAAAGAAGGATTTATTTTAATATCAGAAGTAGTGGAGATTGCTAAGGAATGTAAGGTAAAAGCAACAGAAGTCAAAAAATTTCAAAAAGAAATTGAAGAGTTAGGAATCGAATTAGCAGATCGAATTCCTGAAAAAAGAAAAGAACCAGTAAAAGTAACTGAAATTAAATCTTTTGAAGATCGAAAAAACGAACTCATAAAATTAGGATTGGAAAAAGGAAGAATTACCTATGAAGAACTAGCTACAGCCCTAAAAGGATTAGACGTTGATAACGATTCTCTAGATGAATTATATACAGCCCTAGTAGATAATGGAATAGCTGTTGTTGGAGAAGATGATGAAAGTACTTCTGCTCAGGGAAAAAATAGTTCAGATGAGCCCATTATTTTAGACGATGCCGAAATTACAAGAGACGTGAACATCAACGATCCAGTTAGAATGTATCTAAAGGAAATTGGTCGTATTTCATTGTTAACCCCGGAAGAAGAGATGGATTTATCCATTCGAGTTGCCAATGGAGAAGAAGAAGCCAAAAATCGTTTAGCAGAATCAAACCTTCGTCTAGTAGTTAGTATTGCCAAACGTTACGTTGGAAGAGGGCTTCTATTCTTAGATTTAATTCAAGAAGGAAATATTGGACTTATGAAAGCCGTTGATAAATTTGATTATGACAAAGGGTATAAATTCTCTACCTATGCAACATGGTGGATTAGACAAGCCATTACTAGAGCCTTAGCAGACCAAGCAAGAACCATTCGTGTACCAGTACACATGGTAGAAACCATCAACAAAATGGCGCGTATCCAACGTCAATTAACTCTAGAGTTAAACCGCGAACCAAGTGAAGAAGAACTAGCTAAAAAGATGGGAATCTCCGTTGAAAAGGTTCGTGAAGTTATCAAGATTAGTCAAGATCCAGTATCTCTAGAAACCCCAATCGGAGAAGAAGATGATTCTCATTTAGGAGATTTTGTCAAAGATGTAAACGCAATGACTCCAGAAGAATATGCAACAAACGAAATCTTAAAAGAAGAAATCCGTTCCGTACTAGAAACACTTCAAGAAAGAGAACAAGAAGTACTAGAACTTCGTTTTGGATTAATTGATGGAACGAGCCATACTCTAGAAGAAGTAGGACGTAAATTCAACGTAACCCGAGAAAGAATTCGACAAATTGAAGCGAAAGCCCTTAGAAAACTAAGACATCCATCTCGTGCCAAAAAACTAAAGGATTTCATGTCTGACTAATCATGAAAAGTAAAAGATTAAAAGCTATTCTAGCCTATTTAAGTCCTGAAGATTGTATTATTGATGTAGGATGTGATCATGCCTACATAGCAATTGAAATAGCAAAATTAGGGTGTAAAAAAGTCCTTGCCACGGATATTTCTCAAGGTGCAATCCAGATTGCCAAAAGAAATATCGAACAACAAGGGCTATCCAAAATCATAAAAACACAAAAATGTGATGGCTTAAAAGGCGTTGATGAAAATGCATACAACACAATTGTAATTGCTGGAATGGGGGCTTCTACTATGATGGACATCTTAATCCCACCCTGTTTAAAAAGGATTGAGAAAATCATTTTACAATCCAATAACGATTTAGAAGAACTGCGTAGGTTTATGACTCAATTAGACTATCACTTAGCAGACGAAACCGTGGTGTTAGAAAAAAAACATTACTATACCATTATGAAATATGAAAAAGGAAGAAAAGAACTAGAAGAAATTGAATATCAATTGGGGCTATATAAAAGTGAAAATAAAGATTATTATGAATATTTAAATCATAAGTTAGAAGAGATTTTAGAAAAACTTCCAACCGAACAAGATGAAAAAAGAGCCTATATTGAAGCCCAGAAAGAACGGTTGCAGATTTATTTAAACAAAGAAAATCGGACGATTTGAAGAAGAAACAGACGCAGTTTCTTCTTTTTTGTCACTTTTACGAAGTGGAACCGGCTTATTTTTGGGAGCAAGATACTTTTGAGTACTGCCAAGAATGTTTTTTGCACTTTCAATAGCCGGTTGAACCTTAGAAACCAAAGGAAGGACTTGATTGGCAAAATTAAGAGTTTTGCTCACATGTCCAATTAATTTTGATATATTAAAATGTGGATGAGACAAACCAGGGTACATACACATCACCTACTATAGAATATGCAAAAACAAGGAATCTTGAGTACTAGTTTTTTATAAGAAAATACTAACAATCGATAGAAAAGCAAAGAAAACAAAGAAACCATGAGCATTCCTAAAGTCTTTTTTTAGAGAAACACAACTAATAAAAAGCGTAAAAAACACAGGAATTAAAAACGCAAAAGAAAGAATATTTTCCAGATTTTCCATGAAATTAAATACTTTGATTTCTTGTAATAAGGAATAAAGAGGATGATACGCCAGGGCATATTCATTAGTTCCTAAAACCAAAATAATAAACATTCCTACGATAAAAACAAGAGTACTAGAAATAAAATAGGATTTGAAAGAGTAGTGTTTTTCCAACAATAAATAGGGAATACTTAAATAAATTCCAAATACAATTGAAGATAGAAATATATCAGCGAAGGACGAAGTAAAAACAGGCAAAATATAATCTACATGAACATGAGAGATGAGACCGATAAAAATGAGAAGATAAAGTACCAACAGAATAGGAATGCAAACTTTTGCAAGAGAATTCAACGTACCATAGTGTAGTTTCGAAATTCGAATGAGTAATAATGCCAATGGAAGTAGCAAGAATGCTCTAGGAGTCTGAATAAGAAAGAAAGTGCCAATAAAATGTAGAATGAGAGATAAAGAATACAAAAACATGAAACTATGAAAGCAAATTTGAAAAAAACGTCCTATCCATGAATGCTCAAAAGTTCCAACTTTACTTTTTTTGACTAGGAAAAGAATCAAAAATCCAATCAAAATTCCAAGAATCATAGAAACCCAACTATCTTTAGATGAAATCCTAAGAACCGTAGAATAACCCGTACTTAAGAAAAAAGTACTACCTAGATAAAGTGCTAAATAACAATTCTTATCCTTCATGAAGAACCCCTTTCTAAATCAAGAGAAACATGGACACTTTTTTCTTGAAAAGGACCCATATCTATTCTAGTCAAATCATAGATTTTTTTACGAATTCCTAAGACATCACAATTCTTTTTCTGTAGTTTCTCCAAAAAGTGTTGATAGTCCTTGGATAAATCATCAGAATCTTTATCATCCTTCAGATCCAAAGTGATATCAATGGTAGAATCATGATAGGAAAGGACAGGTTTTTGATTTAATACGGACTCCAAAAAAGAATTGCTTAGACTTTGAAAAGATTGATATAAATTCGATTCTTGTTCACTAAAATAAAAAGAAAGTTGATCAGAAGAAAAGGCTGCTAAGCCAGTAAGTGAGCATGTTCCTTGCTTTTTTTGGGCCACGTTAATTACTGCATCAATCCCTGTATCTAAAATCGTATTAAAAAAACTTGTGAAAGTTTGTTTAGTAGCAAGGGAGGAAGATTGTTCATTAAAATCTAGTTGCTCTTGAATGGAGGTAGAACAATAAGTGGAGTTTTGCTCAAAGAACTCATCAAAAGAACCTTGAATCAAAGTCGGATAAAAAGTATTGTGAATCCGATGATTTTGGAAAAGATAAACAATGGTCTCTTTCATTTTCCAAGTAGCCAATTCTTCACCAAAGAATACCACCCTAACATGGGAAAGGGTAGGTTCCTTCCTCAAGGATTGATTTAACCTTTGAAAAGCACTTTCTAAAGTATCTCCAGTCTCAGAAGAAATCACGGGCTTGTCACTCTCTTTTTCTTTAGAATCTACCATTTCATAAAGAACTTGATATCCTTCCTCTATTTTATTAATTCCAATTCCTAAAACAACATAATTATTATTAAGTTCCTTATAATCATAACAGCCCGTAAAAAAGAAACAACAAAATAAAATAATGATTCCTTTTTTCATGGTTTCCTCCTTTGTTTAATAAGATTTTTCTTAGCTAGAAGGGGATTTCTAAAGCGATTATGAGTAATATCCTGAGGTTGTAAAAACTGTTGAATCATTTCTTTGAACCCTCCTGGTACAATAGGATAAAAATAAGGATATCCCATCGATTGAAGTTCAAACATATGAATACAAAAATAAATGAATGTCAGCCATATTCCATATAAACCAAAAAGAGAAGCAGAAAGTAAAAATAGAATACGGAAAAATCTTGCTGCAGAAATGAGTTCTTGCTCTGTAAAAACCAGACTTGTAATAAAAGTTAAAGCAACCACAATAATCATAATGGGACTGACAAATCCAGCTGAAACTGCCGCATCTCCTAATACTAGAGCTCCTAAAATAGAAATAGCACTTCCATACGGGCTTGGAGAACGGATATCACTTTCTCTTAAAATTTCATAAACAAAGAGTAAGAGAAAAGCTTCCACAACAGAGGGAAAAGGAATATCACTTCTTTGGATGCTAAAATTTAAGAGTAAACTAGTAGGAATGGTTTCTTCATTGTAATTAATCAGAGCAATATAAAGGGCAGGAATCATCATGGTAAAGAAAAAGCAAAATAAACGGATAACTTTCAAAAAGTTAACATTAAATCCCTTATCGTATTGATCCGTAATAGGATTGATAAAATCTCCAAAAAACGAAGGTAGAGCAAGCACAAAAGGAGAAGTATCTACTAGAATCGCGACTTTCCCATTTAAAATAGAAGAGGCAATTTGGTCAGGTCTTTCACTTTTTAAGATGGTTGGAAAGGGAGTTTTTTGAGGACGGGATAAATACTCTGAGATTTGACCTGAATCTAAAATAGAATCTACATCAATTTGATTTAATTTTAAATAAATTTTCTCTACCAAAGAAGAATCACAAACATCATCCAAATAGATTAATTGGACTAGAGTTTTAGTTTTTCTTCCAATAAAAAGACTCTTACTTTTTAAAGAAGAGGTTTTAATCCTTCTTTTGATCAAGCCTAAATTGATTTGGATGGACTCCGTAAATGCATCTTTTGGTCCGACAATACTTTGTTCTGTACTAGGCTCAGACACGCTTCTATGAATGTCTGCTCTCGTTTCAAGAGCAAGAATTTCTTGACCCTTAATAACAATAGTAAACCCATTGGTCAAATAAAATTCCACTTCCTCCACTTTAGAAAGAAAAATACAGTGAGGAGCTGGGATAGAACCATTCAAATCTCTAAAATTATGAACTCCTAAATCCCGTAATAAAGAAATATTTTGTAAGATAAAGTCATGAACAAGATTGCTTGAAGAAACACTTTCCAAATAAAAAACAGTAAGATTCATCGTTTTAGAAAGAGGAATCTCTTTCACAATAAAATCTTCACAAGAAGCAAATTTTTTCTGGATGTGTTTAACAAGTTGATTATCCATGATTCATCACCCTTATTAGTATGGAAAGAAACCTCTTTTTTAATTCTTTATTCTGATATATAATAGGAACAGGTGAACAATATGGAACTAGAAATTGAAAAACTAGATTATGAAGGAAAAGGAATTGCAAGAAAAGACCATAAAATTATATTCATCCCAAGAACTCTGCCAAACGAAACCATAGAGGCTTCCATTATCAAAGAAAATAAGAACTATTCAATAGGGAAGTGTCAAAAAATATTAAAAAAAAGTCCTTTAAGAGTGGAATCCTATTGCCCTTATGCAAGCCAATGTGGAGGATGCAGTTATGATATCGTATCTTATGAAGAGTCCCTTAAAATAAAGAAGAATGCCATTCAAGAATTATTTCAAAAGAATGGTATATCAATAGAAAATTTAGAAATAGAAGCGTCCAATCA